>JAHIRR010000201.1 GCA_018818505.1 Candidatus Omnitrophota bacterium
GCTATTACCCTTTTCTCTTCTACCCCTATCATCCCCTCTTCTCCCGCATGCGGGTTTAAACCACAAACCCCTATCCTTGGATTCTTTATACTAAAATTCACTGTAAGGGCCTTTTCAGTCAGAATTATCGCGTCTATTATCTTTTCTTTAGTAAGGATCCTGGGGATATTCTTTATGGGCTCGTGACGCGTGATGAGCGTGACCCTTAAAGGCCCGCCGCAAAACATCATTGCGAATTTTTTAGTATGCGTGCGCATGGCAAGATATTCTGTATGGCCTTTAAAGGCAACGCCTGATTTATTTATCGCGGATTTATTTACAGGCGCTGTTACAAGGCCGTGCGCGCCGCCTTGCTTAAGGATCGCGACTGCTGTTTTTATGGCGTCAAAACCTGTTTCCTCGCGCGGCTCTATAACAAAAAAATCCGCAAGATTTTTAATATGCGGGTCCCTTAATGCCTTTCTTGTAACCTCAGGGCCTATGCCTCTAGGATCACCTGCTGTAATCAAAATTTTCGGTCTATTCATGCATAAGTCATTGCGGGGAGCAAAGCGACGAAGCAATCTCAAAAAAAAGATTGCTTCGCTTCGCTCGCAATGACACTATTTTATAGAGATATACGCGGCCGCTTTTAGTTCAGCCAGCCAGTCGCCTAATTTCTCCTGGAGCTTTTTCTTAAAAAGCATGTCCTCTATGTCTTTCTTTGCATCATCGAGGCTGAAATAACCTGAATGCTTTACATCCTCGACCTTGACAATATGATAACCTATTTGCGTCTTTATGGGCCCTGAGAACTCGCCAGACTTTAATGAAAAAATCGCTGCATCCAAATCCTCCAGCATCTCGCCGCGAGCGATATATCCCATATCCCCGCCGCGCTCCTTATTGGGCCCTTGTGAATGCTGCCGCGCTAAAGTCCCGAAATCTTGGCCTGCCTCAAGCCTATCATGGATATCTGTTATCTCTACCTTTGCCAGCTCAAACCCCACGTCATCGCTTGCCTTTATAAAAATATGCCTGACTCTATATTTCTCATCCTGTTTAAATTCCTCCCTGTGTTTTTCATAATACTCGGATATCTCTGACGGCACTACATCGACCCTTGAACGCACCTCCAGGTTAACAACCTTTCTCATTAATATCTGATCTCTATATCTCTCTTTTAAATTCGCGATAGTAATGCCCTGGGTCTGGAGTGTATTGTAAAATTCTTCTTCTGAAGGAAAATCTCTTTTAATGGAATCAAGTTTATCAAGGATCTCTCCCTCTGTAACATTTATCCTCAGTTCTCTTGCGCGGCTCAAAATGAGCTTATCCTCTATTATCCGCTTCAGGATATCCTTTTTTAATTCTTCCATCTTTTGCAATAATTCATCACCTACATATGCCTGCACATGCTGAGCGTACATGACTGCCAAAAGCTGATCTACGTCTTGTTGCGTTATTACTTCGTCATTCACAACAGCAACAACCTTGTTAACCACCTGCGCGTTGGCGCTTAAAGAATGCATGATAACTAACAATAATATAATAAAGCCTTTCAAATTTTGCATATCAGTCCTTTTCTGCTTTAACCTGGCCCACGACTTCTCTTAGCATCCTGCAATATAGGTCAAACCCGACTGTTGAGATATATCCGTGCTGCTGCGAGCCAAGCACATTGCCCGCGCCCCTTATCTCCAGATCCTCCATCGCGATCTTAAAGCCAGAACCTAGTTCCCTGTAACGCTCCAAAGCCCTTAAGCGCTTTTCTGATTCACTGCTTATAACGCGGCCCTTTGGCACTAAGAAATACGCGTATGCCTTGTTCTTAAACCTGCCCACACGGCCCTTTAATTGATATAAATCTGATAGTCCAAATCGATCCGCGCGATTCACTATTAATGTATTGGCATTTGGTATATCTATACCAGACTCTATTATAACGGTAGAGACGAGAACGTCAATAGTTCCTTTCATAAAATCCCTCATCACCTTTTCCAGATCCCTGGAGTGCATCTGACCGTGCGCAACAGCCATCTTCACGCTAGGAACAAGCTTAGAGAGGTTCGCAGTTATCTTATCTATTGTCTCGACTCTGTTATGTATAAAAAACACCTGGCCGTTTCTCTTTTTTTCCTTTAAGATGGCCCTTTTCGCTGTGTCAGCATCGTATTCTGACACAATGACCTCAACAGGCAGCCTGTCTTTAGGCGGCGTTTCAATAATAGACATATCCTTAACACCCATAAGAGACATGTAAAGGGTGCGCGGTATAGGCGTGGCTGTCAATGTCAGGATATCCACTAGCAAACGCATTCTTTTAAGCCTCTCCTTATCTCTCACGCCAAAGCGCTGTTCTTCATCTATAATGACCAGGCCCAGGTCCTTGAATTTTAGATTCTTTCTTAAAATAGCGTGCGTGCCTATTATCACATCGACAAGGCCTTTCTCAGCTTCCTCAATGATCTTGGCGATCTCGCCATGTGTCCTGAATCGACAGATGATCTCTACCTTTACAGGAAAATCCTTCATCCTTTCCCTGAATGTAATCAGGTGCTGCTCAGCAAGCAAGGTCGTTGGCACAAGTATAGCGACCTGTTTACTATCCATGACTGCCTTAAATGCAGCTCGCAGCGCAACCTCGGTCTTGCCATAGCCTACATCACCACACAGGAGCCTGTCCATTGGCTTGGAGGATTCCATGTCTTTTCTTACTTCCTGCCACGAGCGCGCCTGGTCAGGCGTTTCTT
This sequence comes from Candidatus Omnitrophota bacterium, assembly GCA_018818505.1. The sequence goes on from JAHIRR010000201.1 coordinate 2,733, forward strand.
TAAAAGGGAATCTTTTTTCAAATTCACCCTGCCATTCTGTGTCTTTTGAAAACTTGAATCCGCGCAATTTAAGACGTATTGCGCTCAGCTCAATTAGCTCAAAGGCCATCGAATAGATACCCTTTTTGACCTTTTCTTTTGCGTTTTGCCATGCCTTTGAGCCGAGCCTATGTAGTTTTGGCGGCCTTTTCTCAAAGGCCACGTATTTCTGTATCAAATTCATCTCTTCTATTGGCACGTAGAGTTTGTCACTGTCAGCATACTCTATTACAATATGATCCTTTTCCGCGCCTTTAAAATCTATCTTTTCAAATCCCCTGAATCGGCCTACGCCATGATCGACATGAACCACATAATCATTCAGCTGTATATCTATAAATGACTCTAGCGGCCTTTTTTCGCCAAGCTCGATCTCTTTTAATTTTCTTCTCTTAGGGTAAAGGCCGAGTTTTGGCAGGATGATAACCATGGCATGTTCTTCAATGGTTTCGCTTGAGGTAATGCTGAAGCTTTTTATCGAAGAGACTTTATTTCCTGAGAGCTCGACCCTTACTGGGCCCTCAAAGGTGGGCGGGAATATGTCTATTATACTGCCGCGCATGCTGTAATCGCCGGGCTCAGAGATTCCCTGGCACCTTTCATAGCCATACTCAGACAGCTTTTTAGTGAGAGTATTATAATTTACATCTTCGCCTTTATAGATTTTTATAGATTTAAACATATAAATCGCGGAAATACGCAGAAGCCTCCGCCTCGGCGGAGGACGCGGAATAATGCGGAAGTTCAACTTTAACTTCAGCGTATTTCCGCGTCTAAAGTAGACAAAACAGACAGTGACTGATTTGTCTACTTTAGCTTCCGCGTGGTTCCGCGGTATTTCACATTTTCTCAGGAGCGTTTACACCTAAAAGGCTTAGCCCACTAAAAAGCACTTCCTTGACTGCTTTTATCAAAGTGAGCCTTGCTCCAGTAACATTATTATCGTCTGTTACCACTCGATAAGAATTATAATAGGAATGAAAAAGGCTGGCTAATTCCTGCAGATAAAACAATAGGACATATGGTTCAAGATTATTTGCAGCTGTCTGGATTATCTTTGGATATCTCATTAGATTTTTTATGAGGTTGATTTCTTCCGGCTTGTCGAGAAGGTGTATGGGGACGGAGCCCATTTTTTTATTTTTATTAAAAAATGGGCTCCGTCCCCAAGCCTCAATGCTGGCGATCCTTGCATGTGCGTATTGGATATAATAGACAGGGTTATCCATACTCTTGGATTTTGCAAGCTCCAGATCGAAATCCAGATGACTGTCAGTGCGCCGCATCATAAAAAAGAACCTGCCAGCGTCTTTCCCAACCTCGTCGATCACCTGCCTCAGAGTTATAAACTCGCCTTCCCTTGTGGACATCTTCATCGGTTTTTTGTCTCTGTAGAGCGTGACGAGCTGGGATATTAGGATCGAAAGACTGTCCTTGTCAAAACCTAGGGCCTGGCACGCGGCCTTCATGCGATTCACGTAACCATGATGATCAGGCCCCCATATGTTTATCACCCTATTGTATCCCTTTTCAAATTTTTCCTTGTGATAGGCGATGTCGGGCGCGAGATATGTGTAGGTGCCGTCATTTTTTATTACGACCCTGTCCTTGTCATCATTAAATCTCGTGGAGGCAAACCAGGTAGCGCCATCTTTCTCATACAAAAATCCCTTGTCCTTTAAAATCGCGAGGGCCTTTTTTATTTTGCCGGATTTAGAAAGCTTTTTCTGGCTGTACCAGACATCGAACTTTACGCCAAAATCATCCAGGTCCTTTTTTATCGTAGCCATGATCTCTTTATAGGCATAATCGCCGAATACTGTCTCTGGCGCGTCTTTTTTTATCTTTGAGGTCATCTCTTTTGCTATATCACATATATAAGCGCCCTTGTATCCATCTTCTGGAAATCCTGAACCCTCGCCAACTGCCTCCAAAAACCTTGCCCTGACTGACTTTGCCAGGAGATTCATCTGCACGCCTTCGTCATTGAGGTAATATTCGCGCGTCACCTTGTAGCCGCACGCCTCCATGATCCTCGCAAGGCTGTCGCCCACAGCTGCCTGCCTGCCATGTGCCACAGTCAATGGCCCTGTGGGATTGGCGCTCACAAACTCTATCTGGACCTTTTTACCCTTTCCGACAGCAGAGCAGCCAAATCTCTCTTTCCGGCCAAGGATATCCTTAAGCTCATTTATTACTGAACTACGCGAAAGGTAAAAATTTATAAATCCGGGCTTCTCTATCTTTATCTCGTCAATATCATCTTTTGACCAGCTCATCTCTTTTACAAGATCCGCCGCGATCTGCAAAGGAGGCCTTTTTAACTCTTTTGTAAGCCGCATTGCTATATTCGTAGAAAAATCTCCGAATTTTCTCTCTTTTGGATATTCCAGGTAGACAATGCCTTCGGGGCAGTCTGGGCACATTACCTTTACAGATTTACTTATTATATCGATTATCTTTTTTTCTATTTTTGACATAAAAAAGATTCAGCCCGTCAACGGGCCAACGGGCTAAACGGGTAACGGGCTAACGGATTTATTTCTTCTTACGCTTATTTAATGTGCCTAAAAACACCTTGACTATCTTTGGATCAAACTGACTGCCCGCGCCTCTTAAAAGTTCCTGCTTTACTTTTTTGAATGATAATGCCTTTCTATATGGCCTGTCTGACACCATTGATTCATATGCGTCAACGACCGAGAGTATTCTCGCTGCCAGAGGTATCTTGTCTTTCTTTAATTTTCCAGGATATCCGTTACCATCATACCTCTCATGGTGACGCAATATTATGGGCGCGAGTTCCTTTAAAAAACTTATTTGCTCTACGATGCTCGAACCCATGACAGGGTGCATCACCATTACCTTCCATTCATCTTGATTTAACTTTGACGGCTTTCTGAGTATGCCAACATCTATGCCTATCTTGCCTATATCGTGCAAAAGGCTCGCGTATCTGAGGACCTCCCTATCATGCTCTGGGAGATGGAGCGCCTTTGCAACATCTATACAGTGTTTCATCACGCGCTCTGAATGGCCATAGGTATGACTATCCTTGGCATCTATAATATTTGAAAGCGTCCGAATCGTATTCAAATAGCCCTTTTCAGCCTGCTCATAGAGCCTGGCATTCTCGATCGCTATGGTTGCCTGGTCAGCAAGCATTGATAAGAGTTCTGCATCGTGATTTGTGTAGTTACATATTTTTTTATTGTAAATACTCAAGACTCCCATGATCCTGTTTTTCTGCACCAGCGGCACAGTAATTAATGAACGCAGGCCTTTTTGTTTTGCAAGATGTGGATGCTTATAATGTTTTTCTCTGCGTATATCCCTGATTATATAGGGCTCTCCTTTTTGTACGACTCGGCCAGCAATGCTCTCGCCGACCTCAAGGCTCTTTTTTGCCTTATAAAAACTCTGATCCAGATTATAGGCGCATTTCAATATAAGCACCTGCCTGGAATGATCCAGTAACCTCAAAGAACAGGCAGAGGCATTCATGATCTTTGCTGCCTTGCGGGTAATTAATCTAAGGACTTGATCTAAGTGAAGAGTGGAGGTTATGGATTTGCCGATCTCATAGAGGGTGGAGAGTTCTTTTATTTTCTTTTGGAGGTTTTTTTCGAGCGTGTTTTTTTCTTTTTTTGACATATTCTGCTTCTTGGAGCATCACCCCATAGACCTTCCAGGTTGTAAAACTCCCTTACTTCTTTTGTAAAAATATGTGCCGCGACATTATAGGCGTCTACGAGGACCCACTTCCCTTCCTGATACCCTTCGATACCAGAGAAAGATTCGTCTGCTTTTCGTAAACCCTCTTTTATATTATCCGCGATTGTCTGGGCGCGTCTTGTTGAAGCGGCTGTCGCAATGATAAAGAAGTCTGTAATGTTGGATATCTTTTTCATATCCAACATCACTATGTCTTCTGCCTTCTTTGCCCTTGCGAGATCAACTACCAAGAGCCCCTTTTGTCTTGATGTCACGTATTATTCCGGGTTAAGTCGTTATTTGTTTCCTAAGATACAGAACATGTTTGTGCTACATGAAGGGCATTTCCCCTTCATGGCCTTCCTGCCATTCTTCATAGTAACTTCCTTTGCATCATTCATTTCCTTCTTTGCCTTGCATTTTACACAATAACCTTGGGCCATTAGGCACCTCCTCTTGTTAGTAAATTCGCCATAACTTTAACACACTATCGCACGATTGTCAAGGTCTAGCTTGATACAGCCCGCACTTTTCTATATAATCCCTCACCCTTGCAGGCACCAGCCTTGTTATTGATTGATGACTCTTTATCCTGCTGCGTATATCGCTGGATGAGACATCTTTCGCATTGATATGGAGAGTTAGAAAGCGAGGGTCTATATTCCTCATACTAAACCCCGGCCTTTTGACTACTACAAATGTGCACAGCTTCAAAATCTCATCTGTAGCTCTCCATTTATTAATATCCTTCAATGAATCAGAGCCTGTTATAAAGAAAAGCTGTACTCTTTTTCCATAGCGCCTTTTGAGCTGCCTCAAGGTGTCCACTGAATAAGATGTACCCTTTCTCTTCAGCTCAATGTCTGATAATTCGAATTTCTTTGAACGGGCTATGGCCAGCTTTACCATATTATATCTGTGGATTCCGCTTGAAATCTTTGTATCCGGCTTATGCGGCGGGATATATGTGGGGATAAATATGATCTTTTTTAGAGCAAGTCTCTTGCATAGCTCTCTTGCCAGATGGATATGGCCATTGTGAATAGGGTCAAATGTGCCGCCTAGGATACCGATGCGCATTCTTGGATCGCCTCTGATAATGTGGGGTGGGCGTGTATTACACTTGCTAATTTCTTAGACGTGAGGCCAAATTGGACACACGGAGCGATCTCAGAGATAAGTTCAGTTACATGAGGCCCTATCATTTGAGCGCCCAATATCTTATCCGTTTTCGTATCAACGACTAATTTAATAAAACCTTCTGTCTCTCCTAAGACATGCGCCTTGCCAATGGCTGAAAATAGGAATTTCCTTGAGCGCGCACCTTCTGTCTGTTTTTGAGTCAGTCCTACGCTTGCTATTTCTGGATATGTGAAGATACAGCTTGGTATAACATTATAATTAATAGTAGATTTTTTGCCAGCCATGTGACTGACAGCGCAGAGAGCCTCTCTTGAGGCTACATGCGCCAGGAGGATTCCGCCTATAACATCACCTGCTGCGTAGATATTTTTACTATTAGTTTTAAAGTCTTTATCTACCTTTATCCATCCCTTATTGTCCCTTATTACCCCTTCTAATCCCCCAGAACTAGGCACCCTGCCTACAGACACAAGAATCTTTTCTGCTAAAACCATAGACCCATTAGATAAAATAGCCTTTCCTTTATCCATCTTCTCAACCGTTGTCTTCGTAAACACCTTTATGCCTTTTTTCTTAAAGATCTGCTCGAGTTTCCTCGCGATTTCAGCATCCTCTGTTGGCAATATCTGTTCCATCATCTCTACGATAGTTACATCAGCGCCAAATGTCTTGAAAGTAGAAGCAAACTCACATCCTATTGCGCCGCCGCCAATTATCAGGATACTTTTCGGCACAGACTCTAATCCCAGCATATCTGTGCTAGAGAGAATTGTTTTCCCATCAAACTCCATGCCTGGCAATTGAAGCGGTGAGGACCCTGTTGCTATTAAAATATTCTTTGCATCTACTTTATCTATTTTTGCCTCGGCCTTTATGAGTTCTATCTTCTTTGCCTTAAAAAGCATCTCTATGCCAAAGGCAAGCTTTTTTACAACATTATCTTTTCTCTCTTGCGCCTTAGCAAAATCCAGCTCATAGCCATTTACATTAATACCAAACTCTGCTGAGCGCTGCACATTAGTCAAGACTGCGGCTGTAGCAGAAAGCGCCTTAGTAGGTATACATCCCCAATTCAGGCAAACCCCACCCACAGCGTCTTTCTCATACACAGCCACCTTCATTCCAAGCCCTGCCGCCTCAACCGCAGCCGCATACCCCCCTGGCCCAGCCCCAATCACTGCAAGATCATATTTACTCATAGTAACACCATTATAATACAACCCCTTGGAGACGTCTACCAGTTTGTTCGGGAAGCTGTCTTGAGTTTGTGAAGGAAGTTGTCTTTGAAAAAAATAATTGAAAGAAAATACCCTCTGAGATGTGTCTGATATAGCAAGGGGAGGTGATTTATATGCCAAGCGGACCAAGATTACTCTTGGAAAATGTGTGTTATCATATTACATCAAGAGGCAATCAGAAACAAAAAACATTCATCGAAGATGAGGATTTTCAATATTACCTTGCAAAGCTAAGAAAGTATAAGTGTCAGTATGAGTTTTCATTGTACGCTCACTGCCTTATGCCTAACCATCCTCATTTACTGGGAGAGATAAAAAATCCCAAGGATTTATCAAGCTTCATGCATGCCCTGACCCGCTCTTACACAGCCTATTTCAACAAGAAATACAAAAAGGTAGGACATCTATGGCAGGGAAGGTTTCGGAGCAGAATAGTTACTAAAGATGAATACCTTATAAATTGCATTAATTATATTGAGCTCAATCCAGTAAGAGCAGAACTCGTCAAATCACCTATGGATTGGCCATATAGCAGTTATAGGGAAAGGGTTTTGGGTGCAGATAGAAAACATTCTATGTTGGACGATTTAGCTATATAGGGACAGGCGAAGACAGCTTCCCGAACAAACTCAAGACAGCTTCCCGATTGAGTTGGTAGACGTCTCC
>JAHIRR010000202.1 GCA_018818505.1 Candidatus Omnitrophota bacterium
ATGCTTGAAGAGCAGTCTGAGTTCTTGAAAGAGCAGCTTAAGGATATCCAGGACAGGATCAAGACCTTGGAGAAGACGGAGAAATAATAGAATTACACGAAATAATCAAGATACAAGAAACAATAACCAAACAATTACCAATATTCAAATTCCAATAACCAAGCCCATGTTAAACAGGATGCTTGGTAATTGATTATTGGTAATTGTAATTTATTTGATTATTGTATCTTGGTTATTGGTTATTTCGTGGCAAACATAATAGAAAAGGAGGTATAGTTTGAAGATAGCCATATCTACAGATGGGGATTTTGTATCCGCACATTTTGGAAGATGCCCTACATTTACAATAGTGGATATCGAAGATAGTGAAGTAAAAAATAAAGAGCTCGTTTCAAATCCAGGTCACCAGCCAGGGGCTATTCCCCAGTTTTTGCACTCAAAAGGCGTAGAGTGCATCATCGCCGGCGGCATGGGCATGCGGGCAAAAGAGTTTTTTAACGAATTTGGCATAAAGGTTATAGTGGGTGTAAGCGGTAGTATATACGGCGCAATCGAACAGATACAAAAAGGTACGCTTAAGGGCGGCGAGAGTCTATGTAAACCTGGCGCAGGTAAGGGCTATGGCCTGGATAAAACTGTCTGTGACCACCCAAACGAAAAGGACAAATGAAGACGCGACTTACGGAACAAAGTGAACGTAAGTCGCTGTCTGAATTTGTCCCGCCCTTTTGTTTAGTGCGTTTCGCATTCTGTAAAGAGAAGCTCTTTGTTATTGTGTTATGCACATTAAAAATTAAACGCATTTAACAAAAGGGCGGGATTAATTCGCGCATTGAGTTACGAAAATCGGGGATTTTCGTAACTCAAGCGCTCATTAAAAAAGGAGTGTTAATATGAGAATATGCGTTACGTCACAAGGAAGTACATTGGAATCCAATGTTGATCCGAGATTTGGAAGGTGTCAGTATTTTATTTTTATCGATACAGATAAGATGATTTTTGAGGCAGTGGACAATGCCAGCATATCAGCTACAGGCGGCGCAGGTATTGTTTCAGGCCAGTTAGTTTCCAGTAAAGGAGCAAAGGTAGTCCTGACAGGAAATGTTGGGCCCAATGCGTTTCAGACCCTGCAGGCAGCAGGCATAGAGATTATTACAGGTGTTTCAGGTCCTGTAAAGGAAGCGGTTGAAAGATATAAAAAAGGCGAATTAAAACCAACTAAGGGCCCAAGCGTAGATAAAAAGTTTGGCATGCCATGATTGTATCTATTGCAAGCGGAAAAGGCGGCACAGGAAAGACAACTGTGGCTGTAAATCTGGCCATGTCTTTGTCCAATGTCCAGCTATTAGACTGTGATGTAGAAGAGCCGAATGCGCATATATTTATACAGCCGGATATAGACGCTAAACTTTCTGTAGCCATATCTGTTCCTGAAGTAGATCTGGATAAATGCAATTTCTGCGGAAAATGCGCCCAGGTTTGTGAATATAATGCACTTGCTGTATTAAAGGATAATGTTTTGACATTTCCACAATTATGTCATGGCTGCGGCGCGTGCAGTTATCTCTGCCCGCAAAAAGCCATAAAGGAAATCAATAGAGAAATAGGAGTTGTAGAAATTGGGTTAAAAGGCGATTTACAGTTTGGCCATGGCAGGTTAAATATAGGAGAGGCTATGGCGCCCCCGCTTATAAGGGCGCTTAAAGACTATGTAAATCCTTCCAGGACAGTTATTATTGATGCTCCGCCCGGCACATCCTGCCCTGTTATTGAAGCAGTAAAAGAAACAGACTTTTGCATCCTTGTTACTGAGCCGACGCCGTTCGGGCTTAATGATTTAGTATTGGCAGTAGAAGTGTTGAGAAAATTAAAGATCCCATTCGGTGTTGTGATCAATCGTTCAGATCTTGGCAATAAAGATACACATGATTATTGCAGGAAGGAAAAGATTAGAATCCTGATGGAGATCCCGTTTAAAAAGGAAATAGCAAAGGCATATTCAAAAGGGATTTTGATTATAAAGCAGTTACCAGAGTATAAAGAAAAATTTATAAACCTGGGTAACTTCGTAAGTTACCCAAATGGGTAACTTACGAAGTTACCCAGGTAAAAATCATGAAACAAATAGTTATTATCAGCGGAAAAGGCGGCACAGGAAAAACAGTAATTACAGGCGCCTTTGCCGCATTGGCCGGAAACAAGGTAATGGCAGACTGCGATGTAGACGCAGCGGATCTTCATCTTTTATTAAAGCCTGACATAAAAGAAAGGCATGAGTTTATAAGCGGTAAGACAGCTGTAATAGATAAAAAACTATGCAATAAGTGTGGCAGGTGCGTATCTATATGCAGATTTAATGCCATCAGCGAGGATTTTGTAGTGGACCCTATTTCCTGCGAAGGATGCGCGTTTTGCAGTCATATCTGTCCGACCGATTCGATAAAGATGAAAGAAAATATGACAGGAGAATGGTTTATCTCTGATACAAGATTCGGGCCAATGGCGCATGCCCGGCTGGGCATAGCAGAAGAAAATTCAGGAAAACTCGTGAGCTTAGTGAGAAAAAAGGCAAAGGAGCTTGCCGAAAAAAATAACGCGGATTGGGTGATCATAGACGGCGCGCCGGGCATAGGATGCCCTGTGATAGCTTCTTTATCAGGCGTAGATTGCGCGCTTGTAGTAACTGAGCCTACGCTATCAGGGCTGCATGACGCGGACAGGGTTATAAGGGTCGCGAAACATTTCAACGTTTTAACAAAGCTGATCATTAATAAATACGACCTAAATCCAGATATGACCAAGAATATAGAAAAATATTGCAGAGACAACGATATTCAGGTTCTTGGCAAAATAGCATTTGATAAATCTATTGTAGATGCCATGGTCAATGCCAGGACAATAATAGAGTACAAAGATGGTAAAGCAAAAAAAGAGATTTCTAGTATTTGGGATAAGATAAAAAAGGAGATATCATGAGATACAAGCCCACATTGACAG
>JAHIRR010000203.1 GCA_018818505.1 Candidatus Omnitrophota bacterium
CAATAGGCGCAATAAGATTTAAAACTCTTACGCTCAAGCCAGGAAGATCCAAAAGATACATCATCGTAATGGGCATAGTTCAAAAAGAAAAACCGGAAGCCGTATTCAGAAAATTCAATTCAGCCAAAAAAATAGATACTGCGCTTTCAGCAAATAAAGAATTCTGGCTCAAAAAGACAAGTTCAATAAGCGCTTCTACTGGAAATAAAGACTTTGATAGATGGCTACGATGGGTACTGCTCCAGCCTGCTTTACGTAAGATTTTCGGATGTTCCTTTCTACCTGATTTTGACTATGGCAGGGGCGGCAGGGGCTGGCGGGACATGTGGCAGGACTGCCTTACACTACTTCTGATAAATCCTGACCAGGCCCGCAATATGCTCATTAATAATTTTGGAGGAGTGCGGCCAGATGGTTCAAATGCCACTATAATAGGAAAAGGACAGGGTGAGTTCCTTCCTGACAGAAACGACTTAAAACGTGTCTGGATGGATCATGGGATGTGGCCGTTTATGACCCTTGATCTATATATAAATCAAACAGGTGATACAAATATCCTCTTTGAAAAGGCGCCATATTTTGAAAGTAAAAAAATAGATAGCGTGCTAAATCATATGTTGCTCCAGCATAAAAGGCCTTTTACAAAGATCGGTAAACATGGAAATTTCCTGCTCGAAGACGCGGACTGGAATGACGGACTTGATATGGCATCTGAGCGCGGCGAAAGTGTCGCTTTTACAGCCGCGTATGCAGGCAATTTATATTCACTTGCTCAACTACTGGAAAAGATAAGGTACAAAAAAGAAACTATAAAAGAACTTCGAAGAAAATCTGATAGGCTCGTAAATAACATACGCAAAAACGAATGGATAAAAACAAAATCAGGCTACAAGTTTTTCAATGGCTACTATGACAATAAAGGAAAACGCGTTGAGGGCGCCTACAAAAATGACGTGCGTATGACATTGACAGGCCAGGTCTTTCCTATTATGAGTAGCGTTGCGACAGATAAGCAGGTAAAAGAGATCTACAGAAGCGCGAAAAAATATCTCTGGGATAAAGAACTAGGCGGATTTAGACTTAATACTGACTTTGGAAGAGTTTATCCAGATCTCGGCAGGGCATTTGGCTTTGCATATGGTGAAAAAGAAAACGGCTCTTTCTTTAGCCACATGAATGTAATGTTTGCCTATGCGCTTTATAAAAGAGGATTCGTAAAGCAGGGTTTTGAGGTCTTAAATTCCATTTACAGGATGTGCGTGAATACAAGCGTAAGCAAGATCTATCCTGGACTACCTGAATATTTCGATTCTGATGGCAGAGGCATGTACCATTACCTCACTGGCTCTGCAAGCTGGTTCGCGCTTACCATACTTACCCAAGTTTTTGGAATCCGAGGAGGCATGGGAGACCTACTGATCGAACCCAAGCTTACAAAAGAACAATTCGCCAAATCCACAAAAATCTCGATACAAACCCATTTTGCTGGAAGAAAAATAAATGTAAACTACGTCAATTCTAAAAAATTAGACTATGGAAAGTATAAAATCGGAAGGATAATTATTAACGGGAAAGTTACTGCCAAGCCATTGATAAAAAGAAAAGAATTTCTGAAACTTACCTCGAAAAATTCTTCTAACACAATTAACGTATATCTAAATTAAACCTCAGATTAATTTCCTGTAAAGATCCAAGATATTTCTCGTCATTATTCCTTTAGTATAATTCTGCTCTACCATTTGCCTGCCTGTATAGCCAAGCCGGTCATGCAGTTCTTTGTTATTAATGAGTTGGATTATCCTTGAGGCAAGCGCCTCAAAGTCTCTTATGGGCACTACAAAACCATTGATGCCGTCTTTTATTATCTCAGGCATGCCGCCTGTCTCAGTAACGACCATGGGCTTTGCCGAGGAAAGCGCCTCGAGCATGGTAAGTCCAAAAGGCTCACATGATGATGAGGGATATACGCAGACATCTGAGGCAGCGTACAATTTCGGCATATCTATAAGATCGAAGGAATCTATCAGAACATTTTTTCTCATCTTAAAAAAATCAACCAAGTCTACCATGTAGGCAATATCCTTTTGCTGCGACTGCGCCCAGTCTATGATATTCTTTGTGCCAGCCAGTATTAAGACGACATCAGGTATCCTATCCTTTATGCGCCTCAGAGCTTTTATGCTGACATCACACCCTTTGGCAAGCCCCATCCTGGCAGGATGAAAAATCACTTTTTTACCCTTAAGCTGAGGATATTTCTTAAATATGCTTTTATATTTGATCTTCGGATTATATAAAGTCTCGTCTATGCCATGGTGAACAACCGTGATCTTTTTGTGCGAAACTCCTATTCCGATCAATTCCCTTTTTATAAAATGACTCACTGCTATAATGTGATCCCACTTAATATTCCTCGTTAGATCTAAAAATAGATTATCATCCCAGACATTGTGCGCAGTCAAGACAAGCGGCGCGCCAAATTCCTTTGAAAGCCTGGCAATGGTCCTTGTGTGCGGCTTTGAGAAATAATGCATGTTGTGACAGTGTATAATATCTGGTTTGGTGCGCTTTAAAAAATCAGTAAACACCTCGTCAATCTCACTCAGTAGCCCATTAAGCCCTCTTTTGACAAGCCAGTTCAGGTCCATTATAGGCACTCTGGCAATGCCCACGCCTTTATATCTATCAACCACCTTCGCGCCTTCTACGGCGCCGGTCAAAAGATCGACCTTGTGGCCCATCTTGACCATCTCGGGTAAGAGTATCGTAAGGTGCGTCTCAACTCCTCCTATTGTCGGAGGAAACCCCCAGTGAAACTGCGCTATCTTTAAATTCTTTTTCTTACCTATCATAAAAAATCACCTCTTTGTTTGGCTCTAATTTATAGGCCCTATCAAATACCTTTATCTTCAACCTATTACTTTTTCTTTTAGAAGAAAATCGCAGAGTTACTTTATCGTTTCTAACTATTAACCTTAAATTATACCCGTGCCACTTCAAACAAAAAGAGATCTCTTCCCATCCTTGCGGCAAAGCAGGACTAATAGACAGTGTCTCATTCACTATCCTGACTCCTGCAAATCCATGAATAGCTGCCTGCCATGTAACGCCTAAAGACGCCGCGTGCATGCCATCACTAGTATTGCCATATGCGAGGCTTAGATCCATATTGGCTGCCACATCAAAATACCTGTAAGCGGCCTTGAGATCTCCTATTTCAGATGCCATCGCCGCATGCACAGCCGCGCTCAAAGAAGACTTGTGAACAGTGCGCCTGAAGTAATAATAGAAATTTTTCTTTTTAATACTCTCGCTAAAATTATCTGAAAAAAGATATAAAAGCATCACGACATCTGCCTGCTTTACAAGCTGCGTCTTTCCTACATCCTTCAGCTTGATTGCCCTTGGTATGTCCGGAATGGGATTTTTATCAAGATTTTTCAATATAACCTTCTTTTTTCTGAAAAATCCGTCGAACTGCTCTATAAGGCCATCTTTCTTTATATTGAAATATATCTTGGGAGGAATGGTTTTCCATGCCTTGACCTCACTCATTTTTAAATTTATTTTTTTCGAAAGCTGTTGAAACTCGCGGGGATAAGCTCGCCTCATCTTCTGGCACATCCCATATCCTAACAAAATATTGAATCTGGCCATATAATTCGTGTACGCGTTATTATCCACATCTTCATGAAATTCATCCGGCCCTATTACATGGTTGATCTCAAATCTTTTGATTTTGGCGTTATATTCAACCCTTGATGCCCAGAATCTCGCGGTCTCAAAAATCATCTCAAAACCGTATTTCAACATAAAGTTCTCATCGCGCGTAGCAATGTAATATTTGTAAACGCCATATATTATATCAGCAGTAATATGGTGTTCCATCTCGTGAGTGCGTATCTGAATAAGTGACCCGTCAAAGTTCTTTGCCCATGCAGGCGTGGTCTCATCTCCTGTGCCGGCTGACTCCCACGGGAACATCGCTCCTTTATAGCCGCGGCTTTCAGCTATCTGGCGCGCCTTATCCAGCCTATTATACCTGTAAAGCAGCATGTTCTTCGCGGCCTTTGGCCTGTTATAAATAAAAAATGGCATTATGAATATCTCCGCGTCCCAGAAGATATGGCCGCGGTACCCCTCGCCGCTCAATGTCTTTGCGCCTATGCTGGATTCACCATTCCCCTCTCTTCCGCAGATCAATAAATGATACATATTAAAACGAAGTGACTTTTCTGCTTCCTTGCCGCCTTTTATTTTTATATCTGAGGCAGTCCATAATTTATCCCACTTTGCAATATGTTCCTTGAGCATGCGCTCAAAACCGAGATTTATACTTTTCTTGAGAAAACCCTTAACAACGCCTTTTAAGCTCGCCTTATTCTTATTCTCAGCCGTAAAAATAGAAAAGATGCTTGTAAGGCAAATAGTTTGATTTTTCTTTAACCTTACCTGAGTAGTTACATCCTTGGCAAAACGTTTGTTTCCATTTTTTTCCACGATAAGGGATTTTCCGTATGCCACAAGGATATTTTTCTCCAAGGTCCTGACTGATAGATACTCACCTGTGTCAAACCGTGAAACATTCTCTATCCTAAAATGCTTCTTGTTCCCTTCTGTCAAAAAACCCACATTTGTAACAGATAAATCCAAGAGATTTTCTACTGTAAGGGTAGCCCCCTCATCCAAAGGCGTGATGTAGACCTGCATGGCAATAATATGCCTGTTGCGCATACTGACAAATCTAATGGACTGGTAATCGAATCTCTTCTTATGGCTATTCTGAAATACTGTATGACGCGTTATCAAGCCATGGCGCATGTCCAAGATCCTTTTATGCTCTAAAATATCCATAGTGCCCGCGCCAACAAGCTCACCACCTGCTATTATCCTGAGATTAACAGGATTAGGTAGATTTACCAGCTCTGGCACCTGCGCGCCTGTCTTATCGTATAAACCAGCTATGTATGTACCTGGCCTTGCGTCAAACGGCACTTCTTCTAATATGCCACGGCTTCCAATAAAACCATTACCCAACGCAAACTGGCTCTCCATGGAAGCCTGGAGTTTCTTGTCCCACTTGTTTTCCTTTAAAAGCCATTCGTCTTCAGATCTGTATTTAGCAAAATAGTCTTTCATATGTCCTCAATGTCATTGCGAGCGAAGCCCCGTTCCAAATTCTAATTGATGTTCAATTTATCATTTGTATCTACTCGCGTACAATTCTGATAAATTATTTGATGATACATAAGAATTTGGAACGGGGCGAAGCGAAGCAATCTTTTTTTGAGATTGCTTCGGCTGACTTCGTCAGCCTCGCAATGACAATCTGTGTTAAAATAATTTTCTAATTCTCTCCAAATCAACCTCGCCCAAATCGCCTACGACTAAATCTGCTTTCTTCAATCGCTCAGGTTTTCCATACCTGTCAATCCCAACGCACTTCATACCAGCCCTTTTAGCTGCCTCCACGCCTAAAACAGCATCCTCAAAAACAACGCATCTAGATGGCTCTATAGCCATCCTCTCCGCAGACATAAGAAAGACCTGCGGATCAGGCTTTCCTTTTGTAACATCGTTTCCAGTAAGAATCTCATCGAAAAGCTCGACCAGATTCACCTTTTTAAGTATGGGCAGGCAATTCTTGCTCGAAGATATTACGCCCCTTTTTATATTCTCTTTTTTCATTGCCTTTACCAGATCCACTGTGGTCTTATAGACAGGGATTTCTTCGCTGTTAAGATATTCTAAAAAATAAACCTGCTTTTTATCAGCTGCCTTTTTTAATTCGCCGTCATCCAGATCAGTCAAAATCGCCCTTGCCCCGTCATTGCGGGGAATGCCATCCACCTTCTCTTTATAATCCTCAAAACTAAAATCCTTTCCGTATTCGGCAAACATCTTCTGCCACGCTTTAAAATGAAACGGCACAGTGTTTACGATTACGCCATCAAGATCAAATATCGCAGCCCTCATGCTCATACTGCCCTCTCCTCGCCATAAGTATAATTCACTATCTTACTCTTGCTCAAATCTAAATTAGGCACGATTATAATCGCCTTGTCCTCTGATAAAAAATTAGACCTTCTTACTCCAATATCCAAAACCTTAACCACCTCTCCTGAGGAAAGCTTTATTTTATCCCCTATCCTGAAAGGAGAATCTATCATGATCATAAATCCTGAAATGATATTGGCGATAGTATCCTGGGCGGCCAGGGCAATAGCCAGTGAGCCTACGCCAAGCGCGGCAACCAGGGCGTTTATATTGACTCCATAAAACGGCAGGATTACAAGAAATGCCACTGCCCATATTATTACCGCGGATGTCCTGCGCGCAATAGGAATCAGCTTATCATCCAGCTTGGTAATAGTCTTACTGGCTATGTTCTCGTGATACCATGCCAATACTGCTGCAAGAATCCTGTGTATAATCAGGGATATAGATATGATAAATATAGTAGCTATATATTTCTTTAAATCACTGTGAAGCTCTTTAGAAATCCATGGGATAATGTTAATCTTGTAATAAAAATATCCCCAGATCAAAGACAAAAGTATCACTAAGGGCAAAAAGGCCTTCTTTATTATCTCCCAGCTTATATTTTTTGATGCATTTGACATCACGCCCTCCTTATAATTCTGAAAACATATTATAACTCTACCTGGCACTTTTAACAATATGATTTATCATTAACAATTATTTCTGCGCAGCCTTTTCTATGTACTTAATCCCTCTTTCTATAAAAGAATAAGGGTAAGATATAATCTGAAATAACCCTGCACCTGTTGAGAGACTTCTTATTGGCCTTTTTATTGCATCTATAAATTCAGCTCGGACAACTTCATCGTCAATTTCTCCTTGTTCTTGAACAATTGATAATCTGTGAATGGCATATAATCCTATAAGAAACGCAAGGCCGAAAAAGAAATCCCAATGCTGAAAATTAAGTGCCTGAAAAACTAATTCTCTGTGCGGCGATGACCATTTGAGGACTAAAGACAAGTTTCTCGCGGCGAAAAAATCTGCAAATTTCCCTCCTAAGATGGGCGCTATTCCAGCTGCAAATGAATTTACAAGAGTATTTGCAGCTAAATATGCCGTGGCATGTCCTTTTGGGGCAAGTTTTAACCCTATATTACCTGAAGCTATTGTTACTCCCGCTATTGCAATGCCCATAATTATATGGATAACTATCAAAATAGGAAATGTTAAAAAATACTTCTCTGGCATAGTAGTAAAGGTCCAGCCGAGTATACTAAGCATAAATAATGGGCCGCTTACCGCCAAAACAGATTTATTGCTAAATTTGTCCGCCCACTTACCCCATAAAGATAGAAAGGCAAAATTGAAGACTTGGCTTAAAATACTTAAAGCAACAATCATTGACATGCCCAGGCCCAGCTTACTTAACATATATACAGTAAAAAATGGGGCTGCAAGATTAACCGCAAAACTCCAGGACCCTAAAGAAATCATAAGCCGCCTAAAGTTTACATCTTTAAATGGCTGTGCAAGCAGTTTTAGAAACTCTGTTTTTTCAACCTTCATTGTTGTCTCTGGGGTTTTTGATAAATAAAAAACGCCAATTAACCCTGCTAAAAAACCCGCCAAAAAAAGACCTGAATAAGCATATATTTCAACATCTGGAAAAGATTTTTTCCAAAAATCAATAAACATACTTGCAAGCAGACTTACAAATACGCCTAAAATTGTAGCTATGCGTAATCTATTGGAGAAAAAGGAACCCATCTGATTTTCAGGTATTAAATCTCTCATCCACGAATTCCAAGCACATCCTCCTATGCCCCCAAATCCTGAGTAGAACAGAACAGAAATAATAAGTATGAGGAAGCCTGTTGATGGTGAAAATAAAAAAGGACTCAATGCAATTAACAGAAAGCCGAATCTGCCTATTAGTGCCGAATAAACTGCTACAGTTTTTCTACTGCGAATTTTTTCTATCAAGAAAATTGCTGGAAGTTGAACTAATTGCATTAAAGGCGGTATGGCTGCAAGAAGGCCTATCTGGAAATTTGAAGCCCCAAGTTTTAAAGCAATGGCAACAAGAAAGACTCCACCCGTCAATACACCCATTAGATGGCTCATCACACCATCAATGATTACAGATCTTAATCCCTTTTTCAGCTCTTGTTCAGTTATGTTTTCTTTAACTTGAAATTTCATAAAATATGTTTGACTTCCTTAAAAACTCTTTTTGTATTTCAAAAGTACCCTGTCATCCGATGTTGCCTTATCTTGCTCCTCATTAGCTTTTTCCTGCTTCAACTCCCTCTCTGCGTCAACAGCAATGGTATCTGTAAATTTATATTCACTCCCTAGTTTTTGAACGGTAGATCCATTTTTCTCTTTGGCCTCTTCTTTTTCAATAGCATATCTTACATCCAGATTATTAGTTACATCCTTTTTTACGCCGGCGCCTTTTGTCTTTCCGTTTAACTGGAAGGTTACATCTTTTAACCCAAAATACTGCGCAAGTCTGCCCCCTGAACCTGCAAACAGAAAATAATCAAGGAAATCCTTAGCTACATCCGGCGACATCTGACCTTTTACCAAGGCGCCTTCTGTCATCTTCCAGCTTTTATTTGTTGCCAACATCAATAATAATCTTTCCTTTGGGAAGGATGGCTCTGAAGAAAGTTTTATATCAGGTTCTTTCATGGCGCCTTTTAAGGCTATGTTAATCTTTATGCCTTCCACATTGGATAG
>JAHIRR010000204.1 GCA_018818505.1 Candidatus Omnitrophota bacterium
ATCGAGAACTGGAAAAGGGCAATTGAGAAGGGCCTGGAGCTGGATAACGCTGTAAATATTATCAATCAATATGCGTATCAAAGAGAACAGTTATATAGAGAAAAGAATCGAATCACAGGAAAGGCTAAAAGCGGAAGCGCTAATGCCATTGCTGATAAGATGCTGTCATATCTGGATGATTTTAAAGATATATTGGAGCACGGAGCACCGGAAAGAAAGAAGGGTTTTATAAGGAGATTTGTTAAAAGTGTTATTATGCATCCAAGTGTAAAAAAAGCCACGATAACTCTTTATGTAAAACCATTATCTGACATAGGAGAGGGGGAAATATGCGAACCAGAAACAGAAGAAACAACTTATCAGAATTGAACACGTCCGGTTGGGGACGCCATGAACCACTCGCTAAGAATGCCACTTGAGTTGCATCTTCGCTTGGGTTCATGGTAGGCCATCCGATTTTTTCTAAATTACCCTTGACAATATCGGTGTAATGTATTACACTTATAGGTGTAAGATAAGGAGAAGGCATGATTTCTTTAAAGTCTCAGGTAACAAGAAGACTGTTGAACTATTTTTTTATCAACCCCCAGAAGACGCTCTATGTAAATGAGATATCAAAAATGTTCCAGCTGGACAAGAGAAATCTCGTCAAAAAGATAAGAGAATTAGAAGAAATAGGATTATTGAAGAGCGAGAAAAGGGGGAATCTAAAGCTTTATTCTATAAATAGAACATATCCTTTATATGATGAGTATAGAAAAATAGTCATGAAGACTCTTGGGCCTGAAGGAAAGTTGAGGAAAATTTTACAAAATACAATAGGCGCAACAGAAGCTTATATTTACGGATCTTATGCTAAGGATAAAATGGATGCCCATAGCGATATAGACTTATTGATTGTAGGATCTCACGATATCGTGTTGCTACAGAAAGAATTAAGTAAGCTTCAAAAAGCAATTGATAGAGAGATAAACACAGTTAATATGAATGAAAGAGAGTTTAAAAAACGAATTGCACGAAAGGATTCTTTTATAATAGGTGTTTTAAAACAGAAAACCATAAGAATAATATAATGAGATTCGACGATTTTTATTTTAAAAAATTCAAATTCAGCCAAGACCAGATAAATCAAAACATAGAGAATGCATCGAAAGATCTGGCTATAGCTAAGAAGGATGCGATACTTGATGTAAAGTTCAACTATGCTTACACTGCGTTTATCAAAGTAGGCATTGCACTGCTAAGTTCGCATCACGTAAAGATCAAAAGCGTACCAGGCCATCATGTAAAAATAATTGAGAAAATGGCAGAGATTCTGAAAGACGAAAATATTCTTAGCACAGGAAATGCAATGCGTTCAAAAAGAAACATGGATTTTTATGGAGGAGGAATAGAAGTTACTGAAAAGGAATGCAAGGGATACATAAGATTTGTAGACGAAGTTTTTACGAAAGTCAAAAATACACTAGTGTTCTGAAATAGTCAATCTAACAATCTCGTCCAAACATCAGATTTCCAATCTGACGCCGATAAAAACCACTTGACATTGCATATACCATATGGTATATTTTAATAGGTGATTAGATATGAAAAATGGTATATTCTCTGTACAAGAGCAGATTAGTTATATTATGAAAATGTCTGGTATGCGCCAGACAGATATAGCTAGGACTTTAGAGGTGGATTATAAGACTGTAAACAGGTGGGTCAACGAAGAAAGAGTGCCGCATACTGCGCATAGACAAAAACTTTATAAGTTATTTATCGAAAAAGTTGATCTGCCTTTATTGGCCACTAGATTAAAAAAAAGATACAAGAACCCCCTGAAAACAATCAAAGAAAACCCCAGCATATATAATAAGTTCCTTGTAACCTTGACCTATAATTCAGATGCAATCGAAGGCAGCACTTTGACAGAGAATGATACGGAGAGGATCATTATAAGAGGAGATGTCTTGTCTAATAAAGGCCAGAAGGCACAACAAGAGGCAATAAACCATAAAACAGCGCTGGAGTTTGTATTTTCAAAAGCAACCGGGAATTTTAAAATAGATAAAGATTTTATATTGTCGCTGCACAGAATGGTTATGCATGGCTTAAGTAAAGACGCAGGTCAATTAAGAAGGATAAACGTAGGCATAAGAGGACTTCAGAAAAAATTGCCCCACTACCAGTTTGTCCCGCAGCTATTTAAGGAATTCATTGCAGATGTAAATACATACGGGGGTAACGCGATAAAAAAGGCAGCCATTAATCATTATGAATTTGAATACATGCACCCATTTAGTGATGGAAATGGCAGGGTAGGTAGGCTCATTTCTATAGCTCAGCTATTATCAAAAAGTTTCCCCCCTTGCGTAATCCAGAATAAAGACAGGGAGCGCTACTATAGCGTTCTACAGATGGGGGACATACATAGATTTGACCCTATAGCTAATTTTTTCGCTGAAAGCATTCTGCAGGGATATAGTTTGTTAGGATAATTTTCCTCCTTGACCATTCTGATTTTTCTTCTATAATATAACGACATGCATTATACCAGAGATCAAATATTATCCGCGTTGAAACAATACTGGGGTTATACTTCTTTCCGGCCTTTACAGGAAGAGGTAGTTTTTTCTATCCTCGAGGACAAAGAGAGCCTTACAGTTTTGCCCACTGGCGGAGGGAAATCACTATGTTTCCAATTGCCAGCGCTTCTTAGGGATGGCATGGCAGTTGTCATTTCCCCGCTTATATCTCTTATGAAGGATCAGGTGGACGCGTTAAAAGATATAGGGATAGCCGCGGTGTATTTAAATTCCAGTTTATCCGTCAAGGAACAAAGAGAAATAATAGCGCTTATCCAGGAGCAAAAAATAAAACTTCTCTATATCTCGCCCGAGCGCCTGCAGAACGAGGAAACCGTTGATCTTTTGCGTTCGATACAAGTCTCCTTTTTTGTGATAGACGAGGCGCACTGTATAAGCCACTGGGGGCATGATTTTAGGGCTGATTACCGTAATCTCAGAATTATAAAAGAGATATTCCCGTCGATGAGTGTTCACGCGTTTACAGCTACCGCCACAAAAGCAGTGCAGGATGATATCGTGGCCCAGCTCAAATTTGATGACGCGAAAATACACATTGCTCCTGTAGACAGGCCTAATTTGACTTATAGAGTAGTGCCCCGTACGGTTATCATGAAACAGATAACTGATGTGCTGGAAAAACATGCTGATGAGCCCGGTATTATATATTGTCTGCGCAGGGACGATGTTGACATGATATCTGATAAATTGAATAAGCTTGGTTTCGAGAACCTGCCTTATCACGCAGGCCTTACAGATGAAGTGCGCCACGAGAACCAGGATAAGTTCGTGCGCGAACAGGTCAATATAATAGTGGCAACAGTTGCCTTTGGCATGGGCATTGACCGTTCAAATATTCGTTTTATAATACACGCTGCCATGCCCAAGAGTCTGGAGTATTATCACCAGGAAACAGGGCGCTCTGGCCGCGATGGGCTTCCGTCATATTGTTATATGTTTTTCGGCGGCAGGGATTATCGCACCTGGAAATTCCTGTCAGAGAAGTCTTCTAATCAAGATACCCTTATCGCCAAATTGAATACAATATATCATTTTTGCTCAAAGCCGCAATGCAGACACAAGGCTATCGCAGCTTATTTTGACCAGGCGTATGACAGAAATTCCTGCGCAGCCTGCGACTATTGCCTGGATGAATTTGACATGGTAGAGGATCCCTTAAAGATGGGACAGGATATATTGTTCTGTGTATATGAGGCTACGCAGGAGATATCTTACGGATTTGGAGCAGGCCATATAGCCAACATATTAAAGGGGCACTTAACGGATAATGTTGAAAAAAGAAATCATCATAATCTATCCAAATTCGGCTCAATGGCTGATGATTCTGTGGAATTCATAAGATACATGATAGAACAGATGATAGGCCAGGATTTTCTTGTAAGAGAGGGAGAATATTCCACGCTTTCGCTTACACCTTCCGCGATAAAGGTGCTAAAAGGCGAGGCGACCCCGTCACTGGTAAAACCGCTCCTGGCAAAAAAGAAAAAAGAGATCGCGAAGAAAATTAGAGACATAAAAGAAAAAGAATGGCAGGGCATAGATCAAGAGTTATTCCAGATACTTCGCAGGAAAAGAGCGGAGCTCGCCTTTAAGCGCCGCGTTCCAGCCTTCATAATCTTCGGAGACAAATCCTTAAAAGACATGGCCATCATCAAGCCCACCACAAAAGAGGCCTTTACCGAAGTATTCGGGGTAGGCGCCAAAAAGGCGGAAACCTATGCCGATGCCTTTACTTCCATAATCAGCGAATACCTGAAGGCATAATCTCGAGTAACGCTTATGCACCACCCAGACCACTGGCTCTCGGGGACGCGAAATTCCCCCAGCGCGAGAATTTCGCTCAGCCCCGTGCCTCGCTCGTCCCGCCCTTTTGTTTAGTGCGTTTCGCATTCTGTAAAGAGAAACTCTTTTAACAAAAGGGCGGGACACCGTGCCCGCTCGGCCCAACGATGCCTCCAAAGGTACTGGACTGGGTGGCGCAGAAGGCATATAGGCGAACAGGCTTTCCTTTTAGCTTAAGCTTGTAGCGTGACTATTCAAATAATGCAAAGGCATAATTTTCCACCTTGTCTTTGTTCCCCGGATACCCTATAATAAATACACCTAAGATGCTTTTATTGCG
>JAHIRR010000205.1 GCA_018818505.1 Candidatus Omnitrophota bacterium
AGCGGTTTTCAAACCCGGACTACCTGAGCAGATTTTTTAGCGATATAGAAGATGAATTGGAAAAGAAGCTAAGCATTATCTATAAGGAATTTCCGCATTACAATTTTTCAAAAGACATCTACAACAATAACATGGGTATAATAGGCGCGATCCTTAATCCAGGGAAAATTATGCATGCCTATCTTAAGGAGATCGGCAATGACGGCATAGAACTTGAATTAGGAAATGTACAGCCAATGAATGCCGAGGTCTTGAGCGTTTCTTATGGAGATTCAATAATATTAAAGCCGCTGGAGAATATAGTTCTTGCCGGGAAGGTAGCAACGCAGCCAGTCGACTATAAAAATGTTAAATTTTTCTTTCCCGAAGGGTTTGCATGGGGAGAAGATAAGGATGTCTCAGAATTGAAACTCAACTGTAGGCTATTGGGGACAACGCAGGATAGGGTTGAAACTGTCCATCCATTCTCGCATTTGGATAAAGCTTTTGTAGATAATGATCTAATAAGGCAGAACCCAAATGCAGAAGAATTTGAGTTTATAGCTATTGATGATACTGCTGGAAAAATCCTTATTTTACCAGGAGAATGGAACCTGGCTAATAGTCTTATAATCCCCAAGGGTTTTATAGTCGTATGTTCAGGGGGCACAAAAATCAACCTTACGAACGGAGCAAACATAATTTCTTATTCACCCGTTCAGTTGATAGGGACAAGAAAGGAGCCGATTCTAATCTGTTCAGAGGATTCTACAGGCCAGGGCATAGTCATCATGGCAGATACTGTTGGAAGTGTTTTAAAGAACGTGATATTTAAAAATCTGGACGCGCCGAGACAAGCAGGGTGGGAGCTTACCGGAGCCATTACTTTTTACGAATCTCCCGTTGAGATATACAGCTGCAAGTTTTTAGGAAACAACTCCGAGGATGGATTGAATATTATAAGGAGTGAGTTTAGTATTGATGATACGCTTTTTGCGTATACCTTTTCTGATGCATTTGACGGTGATTTTACGAAAGGGGACATAACCAATTCCTCGTTTTTGCAGTGCGGGAATGATGGCATAGATATATCAGGCAGCGTGGTCGAGATCAAGGATGTTTTTATAGACGGCGCAGGTGATAAAGGTATAAGCGTGGGAGAGTCTAGCAGCGCGGATATTAAAGGGATAAATATAAAGAATTCAAATATTGCTGTGGCAGGCAAAGATAGTTCAGTTGTAAATATAGCGGGTGTTGAGGTTTTTGATTGCAGAGTGGGTTTTGCTGTTTACAAGAAAAAGCCAGAATATGGGCCAGCTACAATAAATATAGAATCTCTTAAGGTCAGGGGCGTCGAAAAAAGATATCTGGTTGAAAAAGGTTCCAAAATCACCGTCGATAAGATCGATGTTCGGCCGAATAAAGAAGACGTCTATACGCTACTCTATGGAAAAGAATAACTTGAGGTACGAACGTAAATTTTTTATTTCTAATCTTACAAGGCATGAGGTAGAGTCTGCAATAAGATTTCATCCTGCGATTTTTTCTGAGATATACTATGAACGCAGAGTCAATAATATTTATATTGATTCGTTTGATATGGTTAATTATTTTGACAATGTGGTTGGTTTGGAAAAAAGGACAAAGGTTCGCATACGTTGGTATGGAGATCTATTGGGCGATATACACAGTCCTGTGCTGGAATTTAAGGTTAAAAACGGCCTTGTGTGCAGCAAGAGTTCTTTTCCATTGCATGGATTTAAGCTTGATGTAAATTTTTCAAAGACCGTACTTCAAGATCTTTTTAAGGCATCGGAGATTTCAGATAGATCGAAACTCGATCTAAAGTGTATGGATGTTTCTCTTTTGAATAGCTATAAGAGAAGATATTATTTATCAGCGGACAAGAAATACAGGCTTACCCTTGATTCAAATCTGGAATTTTGCGGCATAGCAGCTTTTAAGAATAAGTTTTTAGATAAGTCTATCGACCATGTCTCAGTTGTGCTTGAGGTAAAGTATGGCGAGGATCATGATTCAGGGGCAAGTAAGATCACTAGTTTCTTTCCTTTTCGCATGACAAAGAGTTCGAAATATATTATGGGCATTGAGAGATTAAATCTGATGAAGACGTATTCGCACGTTTAAAAGGAGGCGGGATGAAGATCTTAGTAACAGGTGGAGCAGGTTTGGTAGGGTCACACACAGCAGAGTATTATTCAAAAAAAGGCGACGAGGTGATCGTACTGGATAATCTGATGCGTTCTAATCTATTCGGATATAATAAGGAGAGCGTGGAGTTTAACTGGAACTACCTTAGCCAGCTCGAAAACGTAAAGAGGATAAAAGGAGATGTAAGAGAAGAAAAGGACGTGATGAAGGCGCTTGGCAGCGGTGTAGACGCAGTCATACATACCGCGGGACAGCCTGGCGTGCCTCTTTCCATGAAGATCCCGAGAGAGGACTTTAGTATAAATGCCTATGGTACGCTTAATGTCCTCGAATGCCTCAGGCAGGTCTCGCCAAAGGCTGCATTTGTGTATTGTAGTACTAATAAAATCTACGGAGAGAATGTAGATAGTTTTGCGCTTGAAGAAGAAGAGACAAGATATAGGTATAAAAGCAAGAAGGGCGTTCCAGAGACACTGCCTATGGACCTGACCGGCCATACCCCATATGGCGCCTCGAAATATACAGGC
>JAHIRR010000206.1 GCA_018818505.1 Candidatus Omnitrophota bacterium
ATTAAAAAAAAGTAATTTTTCTTGAAAGAAAATAGGGCACTTGATGTGTCTTATATATATGAGGGCACAATGACTGACATAGAAAGATTCCTCATCCTTAATATGATCGAAGACTTAGGGAGCATTAGGACTCAGGCGCTCATAGAGCGTTTTGGGTCTCCTGAGGAAATCTTTAAGGCCAGACAAAAGGACCTTGAACAGGTAGAAGGCATAGGCCCTAAGATAGCGCCTAAGATATGGCATGGGATAAGGGAGATAGATGTGTCTAACGAGATGAAATTGATCAGGGAGCACAAAATAAAGATCATGACTATATTAGACAAGGATTATCCTTTAAACCTTAAAAATATATATGACCCGCCAGTGGTCCTATATGTGAAAGGCGGGATCATTCCTGAGGATGATCTGGCAATAGCAATAGTTGGGTCGCGACGGGCATCTTTTTATGGCATGAAGACTGCTGAGAGGCTCGGATTTGAATTAGCCGCGAGAGGCATTACAGTTGTTTCAGGACTTGCAAGAGGCATTGATTCAAGCTCGCACAAAGGCGCTTTAAAAGCTAAAGGCCGTACACTCGCGATCCTGGGCTCAGGCCTTATAAATATCTATCCTGAAGAACACAGGAGCCTTGCGGAAGAGATCTCAGAAAATGGCGCCGTGATCTCAGAATTTCCAATGCTTACGATACCTGACAAGGGGAATTTTCCAAAGAGGAACAGGGTCGTAAACGGCCTTTCCAAAGGAGTAGTGGTAGTAGAGGCGGCCCAGAGGAGCGGTGCGCTCATTACAGCTGATTGCGCGCTGCAGGAGGGAAGAGAGGTCTTTGCTGTTCCTGGCAAAATAGACTCAAGCACCTCAAAAGGCACTAATAAACTGATCAAACAAGGCGCAAAACTCGCTGAAACCGCAGAGGATATACTTGAGGAGTTAAACCTGTTCCACCGCGTAGGTGGACCAGAGGTCCACCTACGCGGTGGAACAGGTCAGACAGGCATATATAATAATAAAGAATATTTATCTCCTAGATTGGACAAATGCGAGAGTTTGGTGTATAATCTTTTAACCAGCGAGCCTCAGCACATAGATGAGCTGTCTGTGGTGTTAAAGCTGAGGGTAAGCGAGGTATCGGGTATTTTATTGAATCTCGAGATGAAGAAGCTCGCAAGACAGCTGCCGGGAAAGAATTTTGTTAAAGACACAGATTAGCACAGATTAAAAGATACAGATGATCACAGATGAGGTTATCTGCGATCATCTGTAAGAAATCTGTGGTCATCTGTGTATTACCGAACGAAGTGAGGTAATAAAATGTCCAAGTCACTTGTAATAGTTGAATCACCTGCCAAGGCGAATACCATAAATAAGATACTGGGCAAGGACTATGTTGTACGGTCTTCAATGGGCCACATCGTGGATCTGCCAGGCTCTAAGATGGGCATAGATGTAGAGGATGATTTCAAGGCCCAGTATGTCACGATACCCAGGAAGAAAAAGCAAGCCGCTGCCTTAAAAAAGGAAACGAAAGGCATGGAAAAGATATTTCTCGCAACCGATCCGGATAGAGAGGGCGAGGCCATAAGCTGGCATCTTTATAACCTTTTTGGGAAGAAGAAAAATATATATAGAGTTGCGTTTCACGAGATTACAAAGGATGCTATTAAAGAGGCGTTCAAGCATCCTGGGAAGATCGATATTGATAAAGTCGATGCGCAGCAGGCAAGAAGGATGTTAGACAGGCTTGTTGGGTACAGCATCAGCCCGCTTCTCTGGAGAAAGGTCGGGAGAGGGCTTTCAGCAGGAAGAGTGCAGTCAGTTGCTGTGAGGATGATCGTTGAAAGAGAAAATGAGATAAGGGCTTTTGTGCCAGAGGAATATTGGGACGTGGAGGCAGAGCTTAAACAGAGAACAGAGAACAGAGTACAGAGAACAGATAGTTTTACTGCAAAGCTTGATAAGGTAGATGACAAGAAGATAAAACTCTCAAAACAAAATGAGGCGGGAGATATAGTCGCTGAGTTAAAGGACCAGGATTTTATTGTCTCAGACGTTCAGAAAAAACAGAAGAAAAAATATGCCCAGGCGCCTTTTACTACCTCAAAGCTTCAACAGGACGCGTTTTATAAATTACGGTTTCCCGCGTCAAAGACCATGAGCATTGCGCAGCAGCTCTATGAAGGCCTGGATATAGGCGAGGAAGCCAACGAGGGCCTTATCACATATATGCGAACTGATGCTGTAAGGTTATCAAAAGATTCCACAGAGGCCGCGAAGAATTATATTACTAAAAAGTACGGCAGGGACTATGTGCCTGCCACGCCTAATAAATTCAAATCAAAGAAAGGCGCGCAAGAGGCGCACGAGGCCATAAGGCCGACATTGCCATTGCGCGAGCCAGAGAGCGTTAAGAATCATTTGAGCCAGGATCAATATAAGCTTTATACGCTTATATGGAATCGTTTTGTATCGAGCCAGATGTCTCCCGCGGTATTTTCAGTGATGAGCGTGGAGATAAAAGCAGGCCGCTGCATCTTTAAGGCCCAGGGGTCGCAGAAGATCTTTTCAGGTTTTAGTATTGTTTATGAAGTAGTAGAGGAAAAAGAAGATGATAATAAGGGAGAAAAGATCTTGCCGGATTTAGAGTCAGGTGAAAAGCTTATTCTCATAAAACTAGACCCCAGCCAACATTTTACAAAGCCTCCAGCGAGATTTTCAGACGCGTCTCTGGTAAAGGCATTAGAAGATCACGGCATAGGAAGGCCAAGCACTTACGCGCCTATTCTCTATACAGTGGTTGCCAGGAATTATGTAAAACGAAAAGAAGGGTATTTTCATCCATCTGAATTAGGCATGGTGGTGACTGATCTTTTAATGAAGAATTTTGCGGATATCCTGGATTATAAATTTACAGCAAAGATGGAAGAAGAATTAGATGAAATCGAGGAAGGTAAGAAGAAAAAACTAGAGATCATGAAGGATTTCTACGGGCCTTTTGAAAAAGACCTTGCGTTTGCAAAGGTCAATATGAGAAAGGTCAAGGGTGAAGCTGTTCCTACCTCTGAGATCTGTGAAAAATGCGGAAAGCCAATGGTGATAAAATGGGGCAGGCTTGGCAGGTTCTTAAGCTGTTCTGATTTTCCAAACTGTAGATTCGCAAGGCCGATCCCGACAAGCGTGACCTGTCCAGAGTCAGGCTGCGGCGGCAGGCTTATTGAAAGGCGTTCAAAAAGAGGCCGGCATTTCTATGGCTGCTCGAATTATCCAAAGTGCAGATTTATGACACGCAGGCTGCCTACGCAGTAGTGATGAGGTTTTTGAGATTGCTTCGTCGCTTCGCTCCTCGCAGTGACAGCGTGTCATTGCGAGCGAAGCGAAGCAATCTCTTTAATATATGTTAGAAAGGTATATCCAGAAGTTCATGACCTATCTAAAGATCGAAAAGAATGCCTCGCAGCATACCATTACGAACTATCAGATAGACCTAAAGGATTTTGACAAATCGATCAAGGAAAAGGCGTTAGAGAAGATTTCGCATGTGGATGTGAGGCTTTTTCTGGCGCGCATGAAGGAGAAGAGTTTTTCAAAACGTTCTGTCGCAAGGAAGATGGCTACCTTGAGGAGTTTTTTTAAATTCCTGTGCAGGGAAGGTTATATCAAGGCAAGTCCTGCCACAGGCCTTCAGACGCCGAAACTGGAAAAAAGGCTCCCGATTTTTTTAGATACAGACCAGGTGGTGAGACTCATTGAGTCGCCTGAAGTGTCTGATGTGTATGGGATCAGGGACAGGGTA
>JAHIRR010000207.1 GCA_018818505.1 Candidatus Omnitrophota bacterium
AGGATAAAGACTCCGATAGGCCCTGTTAAATTAGATTTTGGGTTTCCTTTAAATGCTGAGTCATGGCAGGAAGATCAACCAAGGTTTCATTTTAGTATGAGTAGAGGGTTTTAAGAGGAGGTTACATGAGGTTACATGAGGTTACAAGAGATTACAAGAGGTTACTGGGTTTAGTTTTGCTTACATTGTTTTTATTTACAGGACATGCAGTTGCACAAGATAGCAAGATCGGCTTTGTAGATCTTTCTCGGGCATTTGATGAGTATCAGAAGACAAAGGATTTTGATAGAAATCTGGAAAAGACAGGAGACATCAAGCAGCAGCAGAGAGAGAAACTGGTTAAAGAGATAAGAAATATGAGGGACGAGATCGAGCTGATGAATGAGAAAGCCAGACAGAAGAAAGAGGACGATATAGAGGCTAAGATAAAATCTCTTCAGGAGTTCGACCAGGATGCCAAGATGGAGCTTACAAAAGAAAGAGACGACATGGTGAGAGAGATCTTGAAAGAGATAAATACAGTGATAGAAGAATACGGAAAGACCCATGTGTATTCGATTATCTTAAATGACAGGGTTCTTTTATACGGGCAAAAGACCAATGACCTGACAGACGAGATCATTAATTTATTAAACGAAAATTACAAGGAGTAACCAGGGCAAAGAGATGAAGAAGACGTTGACCGAAATAGCCGCTATAGTCGATGGAGAGATCGTAGGCGACGAGAAGACAGTTGTGACTGGCATATGCGGCATAAAAGAGGCGCAGAAGGGTGACCTCACATTTATCGCAAATTCCAGATATCTTTCACTTATGAATCACACAAAGGCATCCGCGATTATTACATCCAGGGACGTGAAGCTTGCGTCTAAACCTATTATACGCACTGAAAATCCTTCCATAGCATTTGCCAAGATGGTTTCTCTTATGGCGCCCAATGAGGTAAAAAAGCCAAAAGGTATACACCCCACTGCTGTTATAGGAGAAAAGGTGAGGATCGGCAGGAATGTAGCCATACAGGCTTATGTTGTCATTGAAGATAATGTTGAGATAAAGGACGATACTATTCTTTATGCTGGGGCATACGTGGGGCATCACGCAAAGATAGGGAAGAACTGTAAGATATATCCGTATGTTATAATCAGGGAACGCGTTGAGATAAAGGATAGAGTTATCATACATGGAGGCACTGTTATAGGCAGTGATGGTTTTGGTTTTTCTACGGTCAAAGGCGTGCATCAGAGGATCCCCCAGATAGGCACTGTGGTGATAGAGGACGACGTAGAGATCGGGGCCAATGTCACGATAGACAGGGCACGTTTCGAAAAAACTATCATAAAAAAAGGCACTAAGATAGACAATCTTGTCCAGATAGCTCATAATGTAATCATCGGTGAACATTCTATAATAGTTTCCCAGAGTGGAATATCAGGGAGCGCAGTTATCGGGAACAATGTTACACTGGCAGGCCAGGCTGGGGTCATAGGACATGTTACTGTTGGGGACAACGTAGTGATCGCTGCAAGGGCTGGTGTGACCAAATCCATCCCCCCTAATGTCTGTGTTTCAGGCTATCCTGCAAAACCACACACAGTTGCTAAGAGA
This sequence comes from Candidatus Omnitrophota bacterium, assembly GCA_018818505.1. The sequence continues at coordinate 1,606 of JAHIRR010000207.1, forward strand.
ATTAATGCGTGTGTCCAGGCCCTTCCAGAGCTATATAAGAAGGTACGGATGCTGGAAGACGAAATCCAAAAACTTAAATCCAATGGAAAAAATTGATTTAACGCGAATACGCGCGAATCCAACGCTGATATTCGCGAATATTCGCGTTAGATTTGCGACAATTCGCGTTTTCTTAAAAGAGGGGTAAAATGGAACAGAAAACAATAAAAAAACCAATAGAGCTTAGCGGTGTCGGCCTTCATACAGGCGCTGAGGTACATCTTAAATTTAAACCTGCGCCTACGAATACAGGCATAAACTTCATAAGAGTAGACGTAAAAGACTCTCCTATGATAAGGGCGAATATCCACCATATATTGGACCAGGATAAAAGCCCCAGGCGCACGTCCATTTGTAGCGGGTCAGTAGAGGTACATACAATAGAACATCTAATGGCAGCATTGTGGGCCATGGGCATAGACAATCTTCTTGTTGAGATAGATGGCCCAGAGCTTCCAGGGCTGGATGGCAGCGCAATGGGTTTTATTGAGACACTAAAAAAGGTCGGCATAGAAAATCAAGGCCTGCCAAAAAAGGTCTATCAGGTACGTTCCCCTATCTGGATAGAGCAGGATGATGCAATAATTATGGTCTTGCCTGATAATCAATTCAGGGTATCCTATACATTGAATTACGAACATCCTCTTCTGAAGTCACAGTATCTTTCTTTTGTATTGGATGAAAATACATTTGAAAGAGAGCTGGCTTCTTCAAGGACCTTTTGTCTTGAAAGAGAGGTCAGTGATCTGAGAAAGCAGGGCCTTGGCAAGGGCGCAAACTACGAGAATACAGTCGTGGTGGGGAATAAAGGTGTTATAGATAATGATTTGAGGTTTGACGATGAATTCGCAAGGCATAAGATATTGGATCTATTGGGGGATCTATATCTATTGGGGTATGTGATAAAAGGCCATATAATCGCAATGCGCAGCGGCCATCCTTTAAACATAAAGCTTGTTGATAAGATAAGCGCGCAGAGAGAAAAAATACAGGCTGGCGGCATAAAGGGCGTGTATGTTGAGACTGAAGGCAATATCTTAGACTCCAGCGATATCCAAAAGATCCTTCCGCATCGCTATCCGTTTTTGTTAGTCGATAAGATCATAGAGCTCGAACCTGACAAAAAGGCAGTCGGGATCAAGAACGTTACAATGAACGAGGAATTTTTTACCGGGCATTTTCCAGGAAGGCCTGTGATGCCCGGCGTATTGATCGTCGAGGCAATGGCGCAGGTGGCAGGCGTATTGATGTTGAATAAAAAAGAGAATGTTGGAAAGATGGCCTATTTCATGAGTTTGGATAAGGCAAAGTTCAGAAAGACAGTAGTGCCCGGAGACCAGTTACGGCTTGAAGTAAAGGTAATCAAGTTAAAGTCAAAAATAGGCCATGTGCATACGCGCGCGCTTGTAGATGGCCAGGTCGTAAGCGAGGCAGATCTGATGTTTGCACTCGTGGATGCATAAAGACGCGAATAAACGCAAATCAAACGCGAATCCT
>JAHIRR010000208.1 GCA_018818505.1 Candidatus Omnitrophota bacterium
CTTCCTAACCCTATCAACCCCCAAACCTTCGACTGAAGTCACAGCGTCTTTTCCGCCGATTATCTTTGGCGCTATAAAAAAGAAAACTCTATCCACTAATCCTTTTTCTATAAATCCTGCGGAGGTTTCGCCTCCGCCCTCAACTAATAAATGGGCTATCTCAAGTTCAGCAAGTTCCTTTAGGAGCGCTTTCAGGTCGATCCTTCTATTTTTTCCAGGATAAGTCAGAACAAGGACTCCTTTTTTATTCAAGCGCCTGATCTTTTCTATAGAGGATTTTTTGGATAAAGAACTTTTTAGCACAACGATTATGGACAAGCTCGGTGATTTTTTTGAAAAGATCTTTGCGCGCTCAGATACTCTTAGATCAGGGTCAAGCACGACCTTTATAGGAGAACGCGCTCTTCTTGAGGTCAGTAAAGGATCGTCTTTTAAAATAGTGTTTACGCCTACTAAAATCGCATTGACCTCGCTACGCAGCCTATGGCCATAATTCCGGGAGACATCAGAGGTTATCCACTTTGAATCCCTGCATCTCGTAGCGATCTTTCCATCCAGAGATTCTGCCATCTTTAAGGTCACAAATGGCATCTTTTTCGTAATATATTTTACAAAGACCTCGTTTAATTTCAGTGCCTCGTCCCGCAAGAGCCCCGCAGACACATCGATCTTATTCTTTTTTAATACGTTAATGCCGCGGCCATTGTTTAAAAGATTAGGGTCCTTCATCGCGCAGTATACTTTTCTTATCTTGCTCTTTATAATAGCGACCGTGCATGGCGGAGTACGGCCTATATGTCTACACGGTTCCAGATTTACATAGAGCGCAGCGCCTTTTGCCTTTTTTCCTGCCTTTCTTAACGCAATGGCCTCTGCGTGCAAACTGCCCGGCCTCTTGTGATAGGCGCTGGATATGATTTTTCCATTTTTTACCACCACTGCGCCCACCATGGGATTTGGATTAGCGCTGCCTCTAGCCTCTTCAGCCAGCTCCAGCGCCTTTCTCATAAAAAACTCATGTCTGTTCATCATATTAGTGGCCGAGGTTTCGCCTCGACCAGCAGGCAGCTCTTAGTTTTTTAACCAGTTCATAAGGGATCTTTATCTTGCCTATCAAGATCTGTTTTTTGCCAAAGCCGTGACAATCTGAACCGCCAGTCATAACCAGATCATGCCTTTCAGCAATGTCAGCGAACTTTTTTTCATCGTTCTTTGTATGGTCAGAATGATAGACCTCTATTCCCTGTATCCCATCCTTCACAAGCAAAGCAATAATATCTTCTAAAGGCCTATCTTTGGCATTGATCGTCTTTGGATGGGCCAGGACAGCTATTCCACCCACGCCTTTTATTATATCCACTGCCTCTTTAGGCGAAAGTTTAAATTTTTTAACATAACAGGGGCTATTGTCTCCGATATACTCTTTAAACGCGCCAGATATAGAGGAAACATAGCCCTTTTTAAACAAAAGCTTCGCTATGTGCAGCCGGCCCACGCAACCAAAATCAGCCAGTTTAAAAAGTTCTTCGTCAGATATGTTGACATTGACTCTTTTTAGCCTTTTTAATATTTCTTTCGCGCGTTCTTTTCTGATGCGGATAATGTGCTCCAATTTTTTTGAAAACTCTTCGTTCTGCCAGTCTATGAAATAACCAAGTATATGCAGGTCCCGATTATCCATCTCTGCGCTCAGCTCTATACCAGGGATAATTTCTATATCGAGATCCTTGGCTGCCATGATGGCAGGTGTAATCCCTTTACAGGTGTCATGGTCTGTTATGGCTATCGCTGCCAGGCCCTTTGCTTTTGAATACTCCACAGCCTTCTCAGGCGAGAAAGTGCCATCAGACAGATTCGTGTGAATATGTAAGTCTACTAGCCTTTGCATTCTGTCTTCCTGACTTTATCCAATATACCATTCACAAATTTTCCAGAATCGACATCTCCATATCTTTTGGCAAGTTCTATTGCCTCATTTATAGAGACCTTTTGAGGGATATCCTCTCTATGCAGCATCTCGTAGATGCCCATACGCAGAATATTCTTATCTATAACAGCCATTCTCTTGATGTCCCAGTTGTCCGCGTATTTAGAGATAAGTTTATCTATACCGGAAAGATTCTCGCATGCGCCGTCCACGATAGAGTTTGCAAAATCCTTTACTTCCTTATCTACTTTTTCTACAGACCAGAAATCCTTCATGCTGTCCTTCACGGAATCTTTGGAGATCTCGATCCTGTATAAGATTTTCAGAGCGCATTCCCGCGCCAATGTGCGTTTTCTCATTTTTTAACCACAGAGCACACAGAGTAAATTTATAATTTAATCTCGGTCTCTGTGTCCTCCTTTCTTTTGTTCTTTTGATTTTTGCCTTTAACTCTAATCTATTTTTTATAAGCTATATTTTAAAACCAATGACATAGAGTTCACAGAGAACAAATTATAATAAATCTCTGTGTTCTCTGTGGTTTATTTTTTAGACCTCGTCCATTAGGTTCGCCATCTCTATTGCTGATAGAGCTGCGTCGCGGCCCTTATTGCCTTCCTTTGTGCCAGCCCTTTCTATTGCTTGTTCAATAGAATCAGCCGTGATTATGCCGAATATTGCGGGCACGCCTGTAGCAAAAGATACATGCGCGATGCCCTTTGC
>JAHIRR010000209.1 GCA_018818505.1 Candidatus Omnitrophota bacterium
ATCATAAGCTTCACGCTCAGGTCTTTTATGAGTTTATCAATAACGCCGCCTACCACAGGATCAAGGCCTGAAGTGGGCTCGTCGTAAAAAACTATGTCTGGGTCCAGCGCTATTGCCCTGGCAAGGCCCACGCGCTTTCTCATGCCGCCTGATATCTGCGATGGATAGTACTGCTCAAAGCCTTTTAGCCCCAAGAGCGAGAGTTTCATTTTTATGATGATCTTTATTATCTCATCTGCTAATTTTGTATGCTCTCTTAATGGCAGGGCAACGTTTTCCTCTACGCTCAGGGAATCTAAAAGCGCTGAATACTGAAAAAGCATGCCAAAACCTTTTCTCACCTCATCCAGTTCTTGCGGAGAGGCTTTAGTAATATCCTTGTCCTTTATTGTGACACTGCCTTTATCAGGCTTTATTGCGCCAGTCATGAGCCTGAGCAGAGTACTCTTCCCAGAACCAGAGCAGCCCATTATGACAAATGTCTCACCAGGGAAGATGTCCAGGCTCACATTGTCTATGGTCTTGCGGCCCTGAAAAGATTTTGAGACATTTTTCAGAGAGATAATAGGTTTTGTTTTAGGGTTATTAGTGTTCATATTTTAGAAAAATAAAAGATGCCTGTAACAATACAATCTGCCAGTATAATCAGAATAAAGCTCATTACCACACTCCTGGTGGCCGCCTTTCCAACACCTTCAGCCCCGCCTTTTGTATTTAAACCTTCAAAACATCCGATGGTCGCGATAATAACAGCGAACACAACTGACTTTACCAGTCCCGTGTAGATATCTCCGAGCTCGAGATATTTAAAGGCCGTCTGCATGTATAAGTCAGGATTGATATTAAGGCTCTTTGTGCCCATCAAAAAACCTCCCAGCATACCGGAGAGATTTCCTAAAATAGTAAGGGCTGGCAGCATGACCAATAATGCCAGGAATCTGGGCACAGCAAGGAAACGTGTTGGGTTTATGGCCATGGTCTCGAGCGCCTCTATCTGCTCTGTCACCTTCATCGTGCCTAATTCTGCTGCAATAGCTGAGCCAGACCTTCCCGCGACCACAAGCGCAGTAAGCACAGGGCTGAGTTCCCTGCATAGCGCTACTGCTACTAAAGACGCGACATACAACACCGCGCCCATCTTTTCCAGCTGATAGGCTGTCTGCATTGTCAGGACAATGCCTGTGAAGATATCAACAAAAAACACTATTACTATGGAAGAAATACCCACAAAGACCATCTGCTGAAAGATGCTCTGCCTGCGGGAAAGCTTACCTTTAAACGGACCGACCACTATCCAGTACAGGATATCGAAAAAAAAGGCACAGACATCTTTAGTCCATTTGAGATACCCTATAAAAATACTTCCTATTCCAGAGATCATTTAAAAATCCTTTATAACGCGAATTATCGCAAATCAAACGCTGATTCTCGCGAATAAACTTATCATTCGCGATTATTCGCGTTAGATTTGCGTATATTCGCGTTTTATTAAAAATCCTTTAGCGCTGAGCTGCGATCCTCAAATATTTCAAAAAGCCTATGGAGCTTTGTAAGCTCAAAGACGCTCTTCACTTTTGATTTCATGCTGTTAAAACGAAGCCTGCCGCCTATCTTCTTCAAGCGCTGAAACATCTCTACCATGGTAGCCAGGCCAGAGCTGTCTATATATGGAACTCCTGAAAAATCCACAAGCACTTTTTTTTCGTTTCTTTTGATGAGAGCATCGAAGGCCTTTCTCAGTTCAGGAGAATTGCTGATATTGATCTCTCCTTCCGGGACACATATTACTACGTCATTGGACTTTTCTTCTTTTATCTTCATTGCCCGCCCCCTTTATTCTTATTGGGTACTGTCAAAAGATACCACAGAGAACACAGAGATTTTTTATAATTTCCTCTGTGCACTCTATTAGACTTTGGTTAGCCAACAGCCAATGCTTACTTAACAAAAACCTTCTTTTTTAAAAAAACTAAACCTATCTTTATATCTTTGCTAAAAATACCTGAGAACATAGAGATCTTTTTCAATTATAGTTTTTCTCTGTGTCCTCTGTGGTTTCTTTTTGTGGTTTCTTTAAGAAACTTTACCATCTTTATGCCGCGGCCATTATCAAAAAAATCAACCTCATCCATAAAGTTTTTTATCAAGAATATACCCCGGCCACAAGGTTTTTGGAAATTTGTATCTTCTGTAGGGTCAGGGACAGCCTTAAAATCAAACCCATGGCCATGGTCTTTGACTTTTATAATGACGCGATCCGCGTCTATGCCTACAGTGACTTCCACAAAAAGATCTGGATTTAACTTATTCCCATGCCTTACAGCATTAGCCAGCGCCTCTTCGAGACAGAGTTTCATATTAAAGGTATCCTCTTTTTGTGCCAGGAAAGGCCCTACCTTCTTCATCAATGCTTTAACAAATCCGGGTATGAGTTCTAATCGGGATGGCAATTTTTCAGGAATGCTCATACGAAAGGTGAGTTTTTATCTTTCTCTCTTCAATGCTTCTTGTTTTCCAACAGAGATCTTGCCTAAGTCGATGTTTATGGCTTCTTTTCTAATGCCCAGGGCATTCCCGCTGGCCTCGTCGATCTTTAAATCCATATCCTGCACTCTCATTTTAAATCCATTGATGTCTCTCTGCAGCCTCTCGACCATTCTCGTGAGCTTGTCAACCTTCAGGTCATCTATGTCACCTCTGAGATTCGAAACAGTAGTCTTATATCCGCTTTCCCACTCGCTAATATCTTCCTTTATAGTCTCTATCCTTGACAGGACTTTTTTGGTCTCTATCTTGCCCTCGTCCGCTGTATTCTGTAAAGTAATATAGAGTTTCTTTAAGTCCTTTTCCATGTCCTCAAATTTACCTATGGCAAACCTGGCCTGGCTGTCAAGATACGCTGTTCTTTCTTTATAGTCAGTATAAACAAAATAACCCGCGACATAACCAGCGCCTATCGAGAAAAAGATCACCATTGTCAATAATCCACTCATCAATTTTGTGTCCTTCATGTACTACCTCCTGATGCTGCCTCCTCCTCCGCAACCCCGGAGGTTGCCTTCGGCAACCTCCGGGGTTGCGGAGGTCTAAATTTATTATAATATATTAATGCCTATTATTCAAGCAAATCTACAGAATGACTTCGTCCAGCGGCCGCTTGGGCACGTGGTGCGTGCCTTTGGAGTCGCGCCAGTATTTTATATTTCCAGCCTTGGATGTCTCGAGCTTTACTGCCTTCTTGGACTTACCAATGGCTAAAACAAGAAGGATTTCGTATTTAGACGGTATTTTCAGGTCTTTGCGAAGATTATCTCTGTCTATTGAACCAATAATGCAGCCGCCAAGGCCTTTTTCCGTTGCAGCAAGGAGAATACCCTGCGCTGCTATGCCATGATCGCAATAAAAATTTTTGGCTATAGTCGTATCGCCGACTATAATAATATAAGCAGACGGCTTTTCCCCTTCTTGCGGGCCAAACCAGTCTTTTAAATAGCCAGCCCATGCAAGATGCGGAAATATCAAGGCATTCCTTTTAGGGTCACATGACAGAATATATTTCAGCGGCTGCCTATTCGCTGCTGACGGCGAAAGCCTTGCAATGTCGATCAACTCTCTCAACGTCTCGCGCTTAACAGCAAATCCCTGATAGAATCTACGGTAGCTCCTACTTTTTATTATTAGATCTTTGATCATATTTATTGATGAGTTCCTTTATAGCCTCTTTTATGCGAAAGAATTCTTTGCGGGTAATCCATTCTTTTTTAAATGTGCTGGCGCCAATGGCAACCGCTGACGCGCCGCTGTCAAAAAATGATTTAATGGTATCAGGGGTTACCCCGCCGCACGCGAGGAGTTTGATGTTTTTGAAAGGCGCCTTTATCTCCTTAAAATAACCAGGCCCAAAGAATTTAGCTGGAAACACCTTTACCATTGTAGCGCCTGCGCGATGGGCATTGTATATCTCCTGTGGCGTAAGTGCTCCAGGAAATACAGGAATTTTATGTTTTACGCAATATCTAACGACATCCTCTACTAACGTCGGTAAAACTATGAATGTCGCGCCAGCATCCAGGGCCTTACGCAGATGACCCATGGTAAGCACTGTGCCTGCGCCTATTGTAAGACGATTGCGAGATTCCCTTTTCATGCGCTGGATAGATTTAGGCGCATTGGCCGTATTCATAGCGATCTCGACTGTCTTCATGCCAGAAGAGATTATGGTTTCAGTAAGAGGTTCTATTACATCTGGCTTCACGTCCCGCAATATACCCATGATCGGAAGTTTTTTAAACTTAGTTACGTTCATAAATTATGCCTCACTGCGTTCGGCAACGCGAATTATCGCGAATCAAACGCATATATTCGCGAATATTCGCGTTGGATTTGCGTATATTCGCGTTTTATTGAAATTCCATACAATAAATTAGCTCGCTCCGCTCGCTAATACACAGATGATCACAGATTGCACGACAACTGCAAGGCTTTACAGATGAACACAGATAAAATTATCTGTGATCATCTGTATCTTTTCATCTGCGATCATCTGTGTATAAACTCACTCCACAATGGTCAGGCTTTCGTAAAATTCCCGATAATTCTCTTTTTTCTCGCTCTTGCGCAATGCCATGGCTGCCTTTGGGTGTTCGTTCATCATGCCTGATATGGCATAAGGAATTATGTAACCCCATTCGATTTTCTTTCTTAGGGAAATA
>JAHIRR010000210.1 GCA_018818505.1 Candidatus Omnitrophota bacterium
ACAACATTTTTAGAACGATTAAATGTCCTTGTGGCATCGTTTGCATTTGGTTTTTGTAAATTCATAACCTTATACCTCCTTTTTTTAATAATATCGTCTATAATTTCCCTTTGACCAGTAATGTTTCTATCGCTCGCTCATCTAACACCCCCCTCTCTATTTTGTAAATATTTAAAATCTCTAACATCTATCTTTAGCTTTTTAATCTTGCTATGGAGTGTATTTCTATTTATCCCCAAAATCCTTGCAGCTTTCAATTGATTCCCTTCTGTCTTATATAAGACCTTTTCGATCAGCGGCTTTTCAAAAATGTCCAACAAAAACTTATATAACTCTCCTTCATTTTCGCGCAGAAAAAAATCTTCGACATCTTCAATTGCCTTGGCTAAATTAGTGGACTTATCCTGCTTGTCTGACTCATTAATCATATCTTTACTTTGCCTTTTTCATCTCAGCCGAGAGAATAATTGCCTCTGCAACTTCCCGCATTGTCTTACGATGATCCATGCTATACCTCTGGAGCTTAAGATAAGCCTTTTCTTCTGTTAGACCTTCATCTCTCATTATTATTCCCTTGGCACGTTCAATCCTTTTACGGGTTTCTAATTCTTCCTGAATTACTCTGCTTTTTACCATCAGTTCAGTATTTTCAATAGCCACAGCTGCTTGATCGGCAATAGATGTTAAGATATTAATTTCTGTGTCTGAAAAATCGTGAGGAGAGGGAGTATAACAATTAAGCGCACCTATTACCCTTCCCTTAACAGTTAAGGGAACACACAAAAGAGAACAAAGACCTTCTTTCTTGGCAATGTCTCCATATTTATATTCCTTCTCTTTAGTGACATCTTTAATTACCATGGGCACGTTTTTCTTTGCTACCCTGCCTGCGATTCCTTCTCCTACTTTTAAAGGCGGCTTTTTGTTATATTCTTCACTAACAGTTTGCGTGGCCCGAATAACAAGTTCATTGGTCTTTTCATCGATAAGCATCAATGAACATATATTAGAACTCATCACTTGGGCAGTTACCGCTACTATAAGGCGAAGGATATCTTCCAAATATAACTCGGAAGCAATGGCTTTGCTTATTTTTGATAATGCTTTAATCTGTTCCTGGTAAGATATGCTATCCATGGGGGTCTTCTCCTTTTTGCTTAATTTTTAGGCATCTAAAGTCAAAATAAAAAGGCGTTCTTATACCTCAAAACCTATGAGGCTTAAGAACGCCCTTGTCCTCTTTAGCACTAACGTTGTGCCTTCTTATTTACATACTCTATCTAATAATAAAGTAAAAATTTGCCTTCCTTGGTAACCTCTTTTCTATTCAATATGCATATAATTTTCCATAAGGCCGCTCACTTGTTGGAATTAGTTTTTTAAAATTACTATTTGTAATTTCCTTTAGGCCCAATGAGAAACAAGCACAATACTCTTTTAGATATCTCCTTAATAATTTGTTGTCTTCGTTATCTAATTTGAATTTCCTCACCTCTTTACCTAATTGGTAATCTTCTATGTCATCACGAATATACATTACTCCGCCGTGCATGCCTGTACCGCAATAATTACCTACGATTGTTTGGTTTGGTCCTTTACCGAGGCCCAGTACTACTATAAGACCACCCGCCATATATTCTCCTAAAAAATCTCCAACTACGCCTCCTACTATGATCACCGGATATAAATCTCTATAAGCCTTCATATGGATACCAATTCTATAGCCAGCGTTTCCTTTTATATAAATCCTACCTCCCCGCATAGAATGGCCGACAATATCCCCCGCATCGCCGTCCACAACGACTTTGCCGGCATTCATGGTATTGCCAATCCCATCTTGACCATTGGAATTGACCAGAATAGTCGGTCCGTCCATAAAAGCAGCTAAGTCATTGCCCGGCACCCCATTAACGGTAACTTTTATACCACCAGATAGCCCAGCACCAATATAACGCTGTCCATTAACATTATCTAAAATAATGTCTTTCTCTCCTCTATGGACCGCGTGATGAATTAATTCGTTGAGTTCCCTGTAATGTAATCCTTTAGCATCTATTCTCATATTACTGCGACCTCTCCTTCTACAAGATGTTTTCTAAGCTCTTTCGGTAAATTAATCAGTCCGAAATCTTCTTTTAAAAGATACTCTTTAAAACTACTTACATCAATCTTATCTTTAATAAGACCCGTATAAATCCCTGCCCGTTCTATTTCGCCTACAAAGATTGCGCCTACTATTTTATTCTCTTTTAATACAATCTTCTTATAAATAGACTTATTTTCTTGAAGATACTCTAAAACTTGATAGTCTTTCCCTTCAGGACAAGTTTCTCCCATAGAAACAGTGGGGATACCACACAATTCTACAGAGTTCATACTAAAGCTGCCCTGGTATTCTTTCTTTACGCCGGCCATGTTGAATCCAGCAATCTTTCCCTGTTTCATAGCAACTGGCCAGATAGCGATCTGCCGATTCATATTTAAGAGCGAATCTTTTGCCTCACAGCAATCGCCTGCGGCATAAATATCTTTGAGGGTTGTCTCCATAAAATTATTAACCAATATTCCTCGATTTATCTTTATTGGCGTATCTTTTACCAATTCTATGTTTGGCTTAACGCCTATTGCAACAATAACTAAACTTGTTAGAATATTCTTCTTATCCTTCAGGATAAGTTGTTTTACTTTTCTATTCTTTCGTTTTATTTTTGAAACAGTATTATTGGTAATTAACTTACAGCCTACTTTTTCTAAACTGGCTTCGATTATACCTGATGAGCGCTTGTCAAATGTAGCAGATAAAATCCTGTCAGCTAATTCTACAACACTCACTTTAATCTTTAGCCCGGTTAAGGCCTCGGTTGCCTTAAGGCCAATTAATCCTCCTCCAATAACAACGGCCTCTTTGACTTTATTATCCTTAATATATTTCGCTATTTTTTCTACATCAGCTAACTTAATAAAAGTAAATATGCCCCCGAGATCAATGCCTTTTATCTCTGGGATAATAGGCATTCCTCCAGTAGATATAAGCAGCTTGTCAAAAGGTATTTTTCGCTTATCACTTAAAACAACTGTTTTTTGCTTTAAATCTAACTTTGTCGCCTTCTTGTTTAAAATCAACTTCACTCTATTATTTTTATAAAAGTCTTCTCCACGACATGGCATAGCCTCAAGCTTCACCTTTTTGCCCAATAGATAAGATATTAATGGCCGTGAATAGTTAAAATATGGCTCATCAGAGATAACTGTTATTTTTCCCTTTTTATCACATTCACGGATAGCTCCAATCGCAGCAATCCCACTAGCAGAATTACCTATGATTACATAATTTCCGGCAGGGGCGGATCCGCCTCTGGCAGACATTTTCTTCTTCATGATTCCCCCTTACAAACTATAGCTTCATTAGGGCAATTTTTAACACAAACGGGTATTTCTTCACCCATACACAAATCACACTTAGATGCAATCTTCTTACCTTCGACATCTCTGGAAATTACACCAAATGGGCAAACCATAATGCACATCCAGCAGCCTACGCATTTTTTTCCATCACACAATACCGCACCTGTTTTTTTGTCCTGATACATCGACCCTGTTATACATGCCTCTAAACATGGAGCATCTTCACAATGCCGGCATTGAAGGGCAAATGACACATATCCTTTCTCTTCTACAATGATTCGCGAAATTGGCTTTGGATACTCTCCCTTATAAGCCTTGATTATATTCTTTGTCTTAGAATGTTGTACAAGACAATGGACCTCACAAAGTCTGCATCCCATACAATATTCTTCTTTTATACGTATTTTCTTCATCTTACCACGCCTCTCCTGCTGGCTTTATACCCAAAAGTTTCAGATCAGTATCAGACAATCCTATTCCTCTTAACTGTTCTCTATTGCCCCTTAAACTCTCAATTGCATTTATGCCCATACCGCCAAGCATCTCTTTTATCTCTAGACCCCAGGCCTGTAGTAAATTGATTAATCTCCGTGCACCTATCTCTGGATTGAGTCTTTTAGTAAGGTAGGGATCCTGTGTAGCAATGCCCCAATTGCACTTCCCTGTATAACATCTCTGACAAAGGTTACACCCCATTGCAACTAAAGCTGAAGTCGCGATATAAACAGCATCTGCTCCTAAGGCAATAGCCTTAATAACATCGGAGCTGGATCTTATACCTCCTGCGGCAATTAGAGATGCTTGATTTCTTATACCTTCTTCTCTTAAGCGATGATCCACCACTGCAATTGCCAACTCAATGGGTATACCTACATTATCCCTGATTACAGTAGGCGCTGCCCCCGTCCCACCTCGTAAGCCATCTATAGCTACAAAATCCGCACCTGCTCTAACTATTCCAGAAGCAATAGGAGCAACATTGTGCACAGCAGATATCTTTACTCCTACGGGTTTTTTATATCGAGTGGCCTCTTTCAACGCAAAGATTAACTGTTTTAAATCTTCGATTGAGTAAATATCATGATGCGGGGCTGGAGATAAGGCGTCTGTTCCCACAGGAATCATCCGGGTCTGGCTAATTTCCTCTGAAACCTTCTCGCCCGGCAGATGACCCCCAATCCCTGGTTTCGCGCCTTGGCCGATCTTTATTTCAATAGCAGAACCTCCTTCCAAATATTCTTTATGTACTCCAAATCTTCCGGAGGCTACCTGAATAATCGTGTTAGCGCCGTATTTATAAAGCTCCTTATGAAGTCCACCTTCACCGGTATTATAAAAAACCCCCAT
>JAHIRR010000211.1 GCA_018818505.1 Candidatus Omnitrophota bacterium
GAGTTATCGGGAGTGCATGTGTCATTGCGAGCGAACAAAGTGAGCGAAGCAATCTCTTTTTTTGAGATTGCTTCGTCGTCGTCCGTCTATGACGGACTCCTCGCAATGACATGTCTGTGTTACACCCCTTGTTAACTCACCTGTTACGACGTTAACTTTACATTTAAGGTCTTGCTTCAAATGTAAAGTTAAGCAAGCCAACTGTCATTGCGAGGAGCGAAGCGACGAAGCAATCTCAAATCCCCACCTTCACAGCCCTATTAGACTCCAAAACATCCCCCACCCCTTGCTCCATCTCCAAGCGCATTTGGAAATAGGCAATGATTTCGTCAAAACGCCAGTATTGAGACTGAATAAGTTCGAGATATTGCTTCATAAGCTTGGTAAATTCCTTTCTAAATTTATCATTATTTTTAATATTATCACCTAACAACCTCCGCCCTTTGTTTTTACTCTCCAGCAATATATCAGCATAATTCAAGATACCTCTTTCTTTTGATAATAGTGTTATCTTATTTATAGTAACAGCCCAGCTCTTATAAACCCTGTCATTGCGAGGTCACCGAAGGTGACCGAAGCAATCTCACCTCAGAGATAATCCTACCCAGTAGAGGCAACTATATTCATTTTCTCATTCCGAGATTTAATAAAAAGAGGGGTTTCTTTAGCAGGAGGCGCTAAGGTTCTGGCGAAGGGATTCTTATTGGCAGGTAAGAGTATATCCTGTAATACAGATAGGGGGTCTAAGTTTTGTAGTTTTGCAGTCTGCAATATGCTTGTAATAACACTATGATTCTCTGCTCCTTTAATAGAACGATTCCCAAAGGTAATCTTTCGGAATATCACATCAGGCCTTATCTGCTGTTCCGCATGGTTATTATGATAATCTATGTCTTTTTCGTATAGAAAGGTAAATAGTTCATCCTTATGGCGGTTTAACCTTTTGGCGAATCGCTTTAGGATTCTCTTATTGGGATTGGGGAAGGAAAAATCCTTCAGCTCTTCTGTTAAGAGTTTGCGTTTTCTGTAGAATCTATGATCCCATTTTTTATCTTTATATTCCTTGTGCAATTTTATTGCGTCTTCAAATATGCCTTTTAAGTGTTTACAGTATCCCATGACCTCTCTATCGTCATGCCAGTATTCGATTACTTTCTTTAGGTCCCTTAATATATGGACAAGGCACCTCTGTTTGGCCTTTGAGGTAATCTTATTATATGCGGATAAAAAATCAGATATTATTACACCATCATATTCTTTACCGAGTATATCTTCTACTACTCTTTGGCCTCTGGATTTATCTATATGAGATATACATATCTTTTTATCAGAGAACTTCCAGAGCCACGACTTTTCACCGTCTATTTTCCAGCCAGTTTCGTCTATGTGCATAAACCTGGACTGTTTTAATGTTTCTATCAGTTTTTCATATATAGGGATGGCTTGTGTTTTTAACTGCTCCCTGAAGAGCATGATAGAAGAAGGGGATATCTTTAGGTTAAACATCTTATCGAATATGTTCTTTATGTCGCGCTCGGATATTTTCACCGCATATTTTAAGAATACAGCTAAGGATTTTGCCCTTGGACCTATGTAGCTATTGGGCAGCTCATCCTTTCCTTTGCCGATAACTATCCTTTTACACTTCCTGCAGTAATATCTGTGTTTTCTGAATAGAGTCGTTTCCATCTTGGGGATTATTACGTCCTCCTGCAGGTGCTCGTCCATATCTTTGTATTCGGTTATGTCTTTAGAATTACATATGGGACATTCCGATAGAGTTACATCTTCGATTCTGTCTATTTGTCGAGGTCTTTTCCTGAACCAGCCCATATGGCCGAATAGCCCGCCTTTTTTCCTGGCTTTTTTTGCAGGCTCCGGCGTTTGAGGATGATGGGGCTTATGTTTGGATTTATATCTTTTTGAACGAAGCTCTTCCAGTTCAAATCTTAAGTAGGCATTTTCCTCCTTCAGTCTTTCGTTTTCCTTTTCAAGCTCCAGGAGTCTCTTATAAAGCTCTTTTTTACTCATACCCTTGTAAGCAACTGTATGTTTATATCCGAGAGGATATTCAAAACATCCTTTGTCTTTTGGTAGTTTTTTATATATTCTTTAGTCTTCTTCACGGAAGCCTGCCGAATGTAAATCATCTTCGTCTTGCCTTTGTGGCTTTGGGATAGATATGCCCCTTTATGCTTCTGGCCCTTCTGACATCGGCAGTTAGGCTTTCCGCAGAGACGGTTCATTATTACTATAGAGCCCCTGATGGATTCTTCCAGCTTGGGTATCTTACCAAGGGTCTTCTTTCGCCTATTAAGTAACCTTTCCTCATTCATATACATTATCCTTTCTGATATTATATTAACATATCAGATTATAGCATAAAAAATAAGTTCTGTCAAGGGCAGAGCGAAGAATATATTTACAAGATTAATAGGTTATTTGATCGTATTAGAGATTGCTTCGTCCCGACCTTCGGTCGGAACTCGCAATGACAGGCTTTGGAAAAGCTGGACTATTACTATTTATATAACTATCTAAACTTTCTTTTCCTTTTTTGCAATTGTTTAAAATATTCTGAATACCACTAAATTTTTTCACCGTGCTTAAACTAAAGAAACCAGTTACATTTAGTAAATCTTCATGACCACTATCATGTCTTAATGCAACGGCGCTAATCCGTTCAAAATTTAGAATAAGAGTAACTACTTCTTTTCTATAAAATGAATTGATGCCTTCCATAGCTGTGATAGGTTCCTCCGCACAAATCTCATCCATCCCCAGCGCCTCCACTATCTGGCCAATTCCAGGCAGGCCGTTTTCGTGCATCCACAAAAGCGTCTGGCGGATTGGCGAATTGGCTTTTTTCCCACAGTCTTGGATCAAAATCTCCAAATGCTTCACAGCTTCTGTGATATTGCTGTTAATTATATAGCGTCTGATCCTGCCTATATCAAACCATTGCGGCAATGACATCAAATTTTTCTCTTTAATATATTCTCCTCTCATATTCATAGGTACCACTCCATCAAATAAATGCTCATACCCCCTACCAAAGGCCCCAATAAAATCTAAACTGATAACCTCAGAGAACAACATATTGCGCTGAAAAAACGGGAAACGATAGGAGACATCAAGGTATTTATATACGACTCCCTTATCATATTCCTTAATCGTTTTCCATCTATCGTATTTCTCAAGACTTATCTCTATTTTCTCGCCTGGCAGCCAGATATATCTCTCTAAAACATCTTTTTCTTTCTCTTTAAGATTTAATTTTTTTAATATTACCAAGTGTATTATTTTTCTAACTAAGCCTTATTGCGGCTTATCGTCTTGATAAGAATAAGTCAATATTTCACTATTATCTATAATTTCTTTCCCTGTTTTTGTTATTTCATAGGGATCAGATACAGCGCAAATCTCAAAATAAAGCATGTCGTCAGGCTTGATTACACCCTGCAAATCATCGCTGGGATCTTGCTTCAATCTCTCAATCAGCTTCCATGTGCTCGGCCTCATTACTTTTTTGAGTTCTTCCTCGCTCTTATTCGCCGCTTCTCTGACCTTATATAGATATTCAAACTTCTCCCCATTCTCCTCCAAAATCCTCTGCCGCCTATTGGGCTTCTTTGTTGGCTTCTCAAACTGCACATACGGCCTGAGCGAGTCCATGCACACTGCATCCGAAGCCGCTAACATTGCTATCAGCGTAAATATTACAGCTATATAATAAACTTTTCCAATTCTCATCATAATCCAGGCACAATATGGCTAATGTTACACAAGAAGCAAGACTTTTTTTGTAACATTAGCTCTATAGTTTCGAACACATTGAGCTAATATCGTTCATTACATCAAAAAGAGTTTCTTTGGAAGGCCGTTTTTCAGCTAACTCTATAAGCTTGCTGATCTCTGGTATAAGAAAAGACTCAGTGACCGCAGCTTTATCAACCGGCAGGGCATCTCCTTCACATCTATTTGCAATATCCAAGAAGACATTTTTTATAAAATAATAAGGTAAAGGTACTTTATCAGATTCAGCTAATTCCCTGCAAAGAGAAATCATCTCATATCACTTGTGTCCAAATTAGCGATTGAGTCTCGACGGAAAAGATATTTTGACATTCGATTCTGCAAAATGTCATTGCGAGGGAGCGAAGCGACCGAAGCAATCTCAAAAAATAGATTGCTTCGCCCCTTCGGGGCTCGCAATAACACTAATTTGGACAGCAATGATCTCATATAGATTATGAAGATAGAGTCCTTTCTTGAGATTCTCTTTTAGTATTCTAAGTTTTGGGCGCATTATTTATAAAATCCTTGATAGTAAAAATTGAAACCAATTCATACTGCGAGAGATTTTCTCTGGCGCCTTCGAGCCTGTCCACTAAAGCAAACACCTTAACGACTTTACACTTGGCCTTTTCTGCTTCCTCGATAGCCCTTAAGGCTGAGCTGCCAGAGGTCATGACATCGTCTATGATAATGACCCTTGAGCCTGGCTTTAAGGATTTTCCCTCGATGCTTCTCTGCATGCCATGTTTTTTGGGTTCTTTTCTGACTATGAAAGTCTGGACAGGCTTATTCTCGAGATAGCCTACAGCTGCAATAGCTCCCAGAATAGGGTCAGCGCCTAATGTCAATCCGCCTATTGCATCAAATTTTTCGTTCTTAAGCATACCTAAAAAAATCTTGGCTGTTAAATAAGCGCCTTCTGAACTCAAGGTCGCCTGTTTTGCGTCTATATAATAGCCGCTGTCTTTTCCTGAAGATAATTTCACCTGTTTAAGATTAAATGCATCTCTTTTTAGGAGACTTAGAAGCTGTTTTTTATCTCTCTCCATGCCTGTCATTATCACTCTCCTTATCTTCGATACTCAAGCTTTAACTTCTATAAAGATACACTAAATTTATTTTAAAGTCAATGCTTGATTTAGGCAATCTCAAATCGCCGCATCCACAGCCTTATTAGACTCCAAAACCTGCCCCACACCCTGCTCCATCTCTAAGCGCATTTGGAAATAAGCATTAATTTCTTTCAGGTATTCAGTTTTAACCTTGATTAACTTATAGAATCTCTTCATAGAAAATTTAATATCGTTCTTAAATTCTTTATTATTGTTCATCTCCTCACCAAACGACTTTCTATCTGGATTATCACTCTTTGATAATACCTCTACCCAACCTGAAAAAGCCTCCTCACTTAAAAATACTTTAGCTACATTCTTTACATTCACTATACACCTATTTGAAAACTCTAACAATTTAGAATACAAAACACCAAAAGCTTTAACGTCCTTAGAGTATCCCTCTGCATTAGCAAGCTTGTCTTCCCCCAAAATATGTCTAGCTATTATTCCCTTCTTTGCGCTATCGAGTTTTAAGATAATAGGGACTATTTCTTTATCATAAAACTCGTAAAATTCCGATACTATACTAACAAATTCCTCCACACAAATCTCATCCATCCCCAGCGCCTCCACTATCTGGCCAATTCCAGGCAGGCCGTTTTCGTGCATCCACAAAAGAGTCTCGCGAATTGCAGGGTTGGCTTTTTGTTCATATCTATCTAACAATTCCTTAAGTTTTTTTATTGCTTCGGGAATATTTTGATTGAGGATATAATGTCTTGCTGTACCAATGTCTGCCCAACCGGTTTCATGCATTAAATTACTCTCTTCTACATATAAGGCCAGACCACTTGTAGCTTTCAATCCTCCATCCAGAGTATGCTCATCTCCTTGTCCAAAATCACAAATAAAATTTGGCCCAGAAATTTCTGAACTCCATTTACGGGATTCAACACGAAAACCATAAACAATACTACAACATTTATAAAAAATCTTTTTATGTAATTTTGGCCTACCTGACTTGATTAACTCTTTCACTCTATCTCCCTTGTCTCCAACCTCTGGCCAAGAATCATCAGGTAAAAGAACATACCTTTTTACTATTACGATCTCTTTTTTTGGCATTTCTCTTAATGCTGCAGCCTGAAATATTCTTCCTAGTAACCCTGCTATTTTTTCAGCGTCCAAATCGTAACGTTTACTAAATATTTCAGGGTAACTTTGAAGAAGATCTTTTGCTAATTTCGTTGGTGCATCAGGATTAAGTGCAGCACGAAACTCGTAATAAAGTATTTTATCAAATTTAACCACATCCTGTAAATCAGCGCTAGGATCCTGCCTTAATGTCTCGATCAGATTCCATGTGCTTTCTCTCATTACTTCTTTGACCTTTTCCTCACTCTCATTCGCCGCCTTTCTGAGATTATACAGATACTCAAGCCTCTTTTTATTCTTTCTTAAAATTGCCTGCCGCCTATCGGGTTTATCTTCTGGTTTCTCAAGCTGCATGTACGGCCTGAGGGAGTCTATGCACACTGCATCCGGTGCTGCTAACATTGCTATCAGCATAAATATTACAGCTATATAATAAACTTTTCTAATAAACATCATAATCCAGACATAATATGGCCATATGCTCCTGGCCTTGGTTTTGCTATTGTAGTATATTTTACCAAATTATAAGCTATGCGTCAATGAAATTAATCTCTACTCTTTTCGCAAGCGCCCTGGAGATTCTTTTTAAGGTAATAAGGGATATGTTCTCCCTGCCCTTTTCTATGCGCGATATCAGCTGCTGGGAAATACCTGTCTTGTGTGCCAATTCCTTTTGCGAGAGATTCTCTTCCTTTCTAATCCTGCGGATTTCTTTTCCCACAAGCTCGCATACCAGATCACGAACCAAAGCGCTGTCTTTTCTAAATCGTACCCCCTTTTCTCTGTACTTATCAAGTAGTCTTTCATATATGGCCTGCCAGAAGATCACCCTTGAAGCGTTCCACTTATCCTTTTTCATGGTTTTTTTGATCTCTGGCCAACGCTTACAGAACACTACAGGATCTAATTCTTTAAAGACCTCTTCAGGGTTATTCTTGCGGCCCAAAAATAAGGCCGCTGTTAAGACAAATCTCCTGTTATCGGAATCTCTCAGTATCTTCCTAGCCTCAGAAACACTTGTCTTCCTGTCCCACAACCAGTCCCTTTTCATTATATATCCCCTAACTGTCCTTCTATGATCTTATCTATCTCTCTTTTAAAATGCGCCTCTATATCTTTATAATCTATCTGTTTGTCTTTCTCCAGAGTAAGGAAGCCATCCATCATGCCTATCCTATCATAACTCCTGAACCACCTTATCAATCCTTCAACCATTACACTGGTACCGTATTTATCCATAAACTTGGAAAGATTCATGAAGGTGTGCGAGAGAAAATAAAGATCGTAAAAATCCTTTGCCTCTACCCTGCCGCCTAATATTTTCCTGCGGCCTGCCTCATCAATAGATGATGCCACTCCGCTAATCGCGTAAATCTTTCTTATATAGATGTCTTCGAGATCTAAAATCCTTACCCCCTCTATGAGCTTTGTAGGTTTTATGAGCTTAAGCGTATCTTCTACAAAATCCACCTTCAGGGTATCCTTTGAGCCAAAATAGATATTGTAAACGAGAATCTTAATCTTGTTTTCTTCTAAATTCTGTCCTATAAGCTCAATTCTCTTCCCAAGGGCATTCTTTAGATAATTGACTATCTCTCTAACTCGTTTCTGCGTAAAGTCAGGCGTGAAAAAATCCAAATCTACAGACAATCTATGTTGAAAATAGAATAAAGAAAGCGCAGTGCCCCCTGCAAGATAAAACTCATCTATCCTCTCAGAAAGCTTCTTTAAGACGGTATTTTGATACTCTTTAATCTTTGATCTTCTCATAACACCTCAAGTATACACTATATAAGTTGTATTGTCAAGTATAATACACCTTATAAGTTGTAAAATTATCTACTTATCCGAAGTTATAGACCTTACGGATGGGTTGCTGGACGTCCCATGTGCATTTTACGCCTTTGGGGAATGTTACTAGGTCGCCTTTGCCGAATTCGACTTCCTGGCCGTCAGTTGTGGTCACCTTTACCTTACCCTCATGCACGTAGAATGTCTCGTTGTCGCTGTATTCCCAGTCAAATTTCTTTACTTCACTCGTCCATGTAGGCCATTTGTCAATGCCTAACTTCTGCAGTTCTTCCTTGGTGGGCTTTTTAACTGTTACTTTGCTCATATGCTCCTCCTTTTTAAAAACTAGGCGTTTTAAGCGATTTAAGGGTTTTAAGAGAATTAAGAGATTAGGGGATTATGGGTATAAGGGATTAAGGGGGTAGTTCCCGTTTGCACCCTTATCTCCCTTATTCGCTTGTTCCCCTGTCCCCTTAAATTTCTTAATTCCCCTAAAACGCTTAATACCCTTAACTCCCTTGTAAGTTTTCAAATGGTCAACTTACGAGGTTCCCCAAGGTTCATTATCTTTCCTCTTATGCCTGCGGCAATTGCCTCATGCTCATCCTTTGTGTTGCCTTTTTTTACTAACTCGTCAGGCGCAATGGGACTGCCGAATTTTATACTAATAGGATGCAATTTTGGAAACTTCTGTGTCCTGGGCCAGGCCTGAAAAGCGCCCTTGATATAGACAGGTACAAGCGATGCGTTTAGCTCCTTTGCAATTATACCAATGCCTTTTTTAAACTCCTTCATCTCGCCGTCAATAGAGCGTTCTCCTTCAGGAAATATACAGAGCGCCTTATTGTGCTTCAGGATATACGCAGAGCCCTGCATTGCCTCTATGATCTGTGTCGCGTCTACAGGGATAATCCTCGCGCGCCTGACAAGATTCCTTATGACAGGAGCTATAAAATATCTTCTGAATGCAATGAAAAATAGTTCCATCTCTGTCCTTAGAGGTACGCCCGACAGCACAATAAACCCGTCAAGAAAGCTTGTATGATTTACGCATAAAACATATGGCCCTTTCTTAGGTATCTTTTCTGCGCCTTCTACCTTTAGCCTATAAAAAATCCTGAAGAATAAACCAATGCACCCCTTAATTATAAAAGTAAGCACATAATCAACCCAGCTCAACTCCAATGCTATCTTGTCCTGAAAATCCTTTGGCAGGTCCTGCTTCAAAATCCCCTGCCAATGAACCGCCCTTTCCGCACCCTTGTCACTTGTCGCTTGTCGCTTGTCACTTACCAAGAGTTTTTCAACTTTCGTAAGAATGTCTTTCACCGTAAAAATCCCTGCCGCGATCATCTCGTCAGATATCTCTATGTTAAAACACCTCTCAACAGCCAGAACAAGCTCTACCCTTGTAAGCGAATCTACGCCCAGATCAAGCTCAATACTGTCATTAAGATGTACATCTCCTTTTATCTCAAGCGCGTCTTTTATGCACGCGATGAGCCTTTTTGCTATATCAGATTGAAGTAAAACCTGGTCTTCCGGGCTAACAACCTTTTCATCCTCTTTCTCTTCTAAAATAACAGGGAGGAATTTTTTCTCGATCTCGTATCGCTTCAACTTCCCCAGCACAGTACGCGCTAAGGCCTCTTTTGTCACAGTAAAGCCCATAATATGTCTGTAGCCGGGTATATTCTTAGAGAGATTATCAAATGTGGCCTTTAGCACTTGATTCACATTCATTTCGCCGCGCTCTTTAAAAAACTCAAGGTCTGGCACAATAATCGCATGCAGATACTCTAAGCTACTCGCGCCTTTTCCCTTTAATACACCCATAACGCACATCTCTTTTATGTACGGCGTATTCGAATAATGCTTTTCGATCTCCTCAGGATAGATGTTCTTTCCTGAGCTAAGGACTATTACTTCTTTAGACCTGCCTGTAATATAAAAATATCCGTCTCTATTCTCATATCCCAAATCGCCTGAATAAAACCAGTTGTTTTTAATCACCTCTTTTGTCTTTTCCTCATTCTTATAGTAGCCCTTCATGACATTTGGGCCCTGGATCACGATCTCGCCCACGCCGCTGGAATCCGGATTTAAAATCCTCATCCTTACATCAGGCACAGGCGTGCCGATCGACCCTATCTTCGACCTTTTCACTGGATTTATGCTTGCAACAGGAGATGTCTCTGTCAGGCCATAGCCTTCTAATATCTTAAAACCAAGCTTGAAAAAATCCCTTGCCACTGTGGCATCCAGCTTTGCGCCGCCGCTTATAAAAAAGCGAAGGCTTTTTCCAAATGCATTTTTGACCTTAGGTAAAAGCACTTTTGTAAGGCCAAGCGCGATTATAGATTTTACAAATAGCCCTTTAAGGCCTTCTATGCTATTA
>JAHIRR010000212.1 GCA_018818505.1 Candidatus Omnitrophota bacterium
GAAGATTTTCCATGGATAAAAAAGACTCTAAAGGCCCTTATCCCTAAATTAGATATGTTTAAAGGCGCTGTAATGGATGACCCTGTGATACGCGCTAGGACAGAAGGAATAGGGGTATTGACTAAACAGGACGTGCATGATTATGCTGCTGTAGGCCCAACAGCAAGGGCTTCAGGCGTTGCGATTGATGTAAGGAAAGATGATCCGTGCGGCGCATACGATAAAGTCGAATGGAAACTGATTACTCAGGAAGGTGGGGATGTATTTGCAAAAGCAGTTGTAAGGATACTAGAGATGTACGAATCAGTAAATATTATATTGCAGTGCCTGGACAAGATGCCAAAGGGGCCGATAGACCTTAATATAAAGGATATGCCTGTTGGAGAGGGCATTGGAAGGTATGAGGCGCCAAGGGGTGAGGTATTTCATTATATTATGTCTGACGGCGGAAATAGCCCTGCCCGGCATAAGGTAAGGGCGCCGAGTTTTATGAATATCGCGTCAAATAAAAAAGCAGTAATTGGCCATACGATCTCAGATGCCACAATAATCCTTGCGGCAGTGGATCCGTGCTACTGCTGTACAGAGCGAATGGCAGTAGTGGACTATAAAAGCGGCAAGAAACTCATGGATGGTCAGGACCTGATCCGGCTGTCACAGGAAAAGACCGCAAAAATGCTAAAATAATAAACGCGAATAAACGCGAATCTAACGCTGATATTCGCGAATATTCGCGTTGGATTTGCGAGAATTCGCGTTGAGTAAAAAATGAAGATTTTATTGCAACCAATCTTAATTTCGATATTAGCAGGTACTTTTATTCTTCTTGTGCCAAAGAAGCTTAGGAAGGTGGCAGAGGGGTTTAGTCTTGTCACCTCTATATATTTATTGTTCGCGTGTGTAAAGATCTTTATGCGCGCTCCGATCCAGAGCGATCTTTTGTATGTGGATAATCTCTCAAGGTTTATCGTACTGGCAATAGGGCTTTTCGGCGCGATAGTGACGCTATATTCATTGCGTTCCATGGCCTCATACAGTGAATTTCGTTCATATTACGCGAACACAATGTGGACGATCGGAATTTCTATACTCGCGGCAGTCTCGAACAACATTGTGCTTCTTATTGTGGCATGGGGTTTTCTTGGCTTTACATTGTATATGCTGATCAATGTGGCTGGGCCTCGCGCCGCGAACATCAGCAAAAAGACCTTTATTATAATAGGCGGAACAGATTCGCTTATGATCCTGGGTTTTGCGATCATGTGGCTCATTACAAAAGACATGAGTTTGAGCAACATAAAAATAGCCATAGATACCCCGTTATCATTCTGGGCATTTTTTCTCATAGCCATTGGCGCGCTTGCAAAAGCAGGTGCAATGCCTTTTCATACATGGATACCTGAAACAGCAAAAGAAGCGCCCATACCTGTTACCGCATTTTTGCCAGCCAGTTTAGATAAATTGCTCGGGATTTATCTATTAGCAAGGCTGGTCTTAGACGTGTTTATATTGAACAGTTCGACTTACGCGCTTCTTATGGTGGTAGGCGCAGTGACCATAATAGCAGCAGTAATGATGGCGCTTGTGCAGCACGATTTTAAAAAACTACTTGGCTATCACGCAGTAAGCCAGGTTGGCTACATGATACTTGGCCTTGGTACTGGCAATCCAATAGGTATTGCAGGCGGGCTTTTTCATATGCTTAACAATACTATATATAAATCCTGCTTATTTTTTAGCGGAGGCAATGTCCAGCATAAAACAAAGACTTCAGACTTAGATTTATTAGGCGGCCTGGCAAAGATAATGCCGCTGACATTTTTCGCCTTTTTTATCGCCAGCCTATCTATATCAGGCGTACCGCCATTTAATGGCTTTTTTTCAAAGTGGATGGTGTATCAGGGCTTGATAGAAAAGGGCAAATCAGGCGGTGTGTTGTGGATATTCTGTATGGTAGCTGCGATGTTCGGCAGCGGCCTCACGCTTGCGTCGTTTATTAAGCTGATTCATGCGATCTTTCTTGGCAGATCAACGAAAACCGAAAACCGAAAACCGATAACCGAAGTTTCCTGGACTATGTGGCTGCCGCCTGTGATTCTCGCAGGCCTTTGTATAGTATTTGGTGTATTTGCCTATGCCATTCCTTTAAAGTATTTCATAGCGCCTGCATTGTCTGAAAAATTAAACTTTATAGGGTCATGGCCGTCTTCGCAGGCTACTTTATTTCTCTTCATAGGCCTTGGCGTTGGCCTTGTAGTATATCTTCTGGGAAATTTTAAAGGCGTGAGAGAGACAGGACATTATATAGGAGGAGAAGAGCTTGAAGACAATATGCGGTTTTCTGGCACAGAGTTTTATAATACGATAAAAGAACTTCCTTTTATAAAAAGTGTTTATGCCAAGGCTGAAAGAAAATTATTTGATATTTACGAACAAGGTAAGAAGCTCGTATTTTTCTTTATAGGCATATTGAAATTTTTGCACAACGGCGTGCTTCCGACGTATCTAGTGTGGTGCCTGTTGGGTGTTATAGTGTTTTTATTTACGATTGTAAGGTGATATTGAAACCTGTTCCACCGCGTAGGTGGAATTAATTCCACCTACGCGGTGGAACAGGGTGGAGACATAAATGCTTGAGTTACAGATACTTTTAGTATTCATGATTATAGGCGCGATGATCGCGGTGAAGGCAAAGGATCTTCTGTCCGCAGTTATTGCAGTAGGTACAGTAGGCCTTGGGCTATCCATTGCCTTTTTAATACTCAAGGCGCCTGATCTTGCTATCGCGCAGCTTGTGGTGGAAATCCTGGTCATAATAATACTCATAAGGGCTACGATCAGAAAAGACCTGCCGTTTTCTACATCCGGCCGCTGGTTTTTTAATACGTTTGTGACATTTTTGTTTATGATCGTATTTT
This sequence comes from Candidatus Omnitrophota bacterium, assembly GCA_018818505.1. The sequence goes on from JAHIRR010000212.1 coordinate 2,919, forward strand.
TGGGGTTTGGTTATTATTGCATGAAGGATCTGCCGGGATTTGGCGAGCCTATCATGAAGATCTCACAGAGATTTGTAACAGAAGGGCTGAGACAGACAGGCGCCGCGAACATGGTAACATCAGTGGTCCTGGATTACAGGGTCTATGATACACTGGGTGAGGCAACCATTCTTTTTACAGCTGTGATCGGAGTCCTGGCAGTTATACGCAAAGTCGGAAGGAAGAGGTAATTCCCTGGACAACTTCGTAAGTTACCCAAAGGGTAACTTACGAAGTTGTCCAGGTTAGAAGGATTTTATATGAACGAAAAAGGCATGACTTTAATAGTAAAGACGATTACGCGCCTGACAGTAGGCCTGATAATCTTATTCGGCATTTACATTGTTAGTC
>JAHIRR010000213.1 GCA_018818505.1 Candidatus Omnitrophota bacterium
CTTGTCCCTTGTCCCTCTCTATAATCTGGAGCAGCATACGATGGCGCCTGTGACTGCGCAGAGCGAGGCAATACCTTTATATTTATTGCATCGGCTGAATAGGTACTGCCTTTATAATCAATACTGAATGGGCCTAGCGTATACTCACCAACATCATTAGGAACGAGTATATAATTGAAAGAAACTGAACTTGTTATCTGGTTGTTTATAATTGAAATATTCTGCGACCTTCCAGAAGAATATGCAGTGAATCCATCAAGGCTGGGTATGGTTGGCTGCGGTATATTTGAAACACTACCGCTTACAACTATGTTAAGAGTAATCTGGTCATCCAGTGTTATCTCCTGCTTGTCTACATTGGCAGAGATAGAGATATCCTGGGCGTAACAAATCCAGGCAGTGAATAAAAATAGCAGCAATATAACTAAAGTTTTCTTCATATCGAAACAGTTTTACCAGTCTTTATCTACTTTATAGCGGCCTTCTATTGGCTGTACCCTTAATTCCTTTTGCAGATCTTGTTCATCATCCTTTATGGCATCAAGAAGACGTATGGCGTCTTCTTCTGACATCTCTTTCTCGGTTCTCGGTTCTCGGTTCTCGGTTCTCGCATCTTCTTCCTCTTTCTTCTCTTCGCCTTCTTCTTGTCCCTTGTCCCTTGCCTGCCCCGTACCGGAGCGAAGCGACTGGTTCGGGGTCTCTTGTCCCTCTTGGTCCTGTTGCTCTTCCCCTTGTCCCTCTTTCTGCTCCTCCTGACCTTGCTGCTGTTGCTGCTGTTTTTTCCCTTGTCCCTTGTCTCTTGTCCCTTGTCCCTCTTGTTCTTGTTGCTGCGACTCCTGTTGCTGCTCCTGTTTCTGCTCTTCCATCTTTTTCTTTATAAACTCTATATTATACTTTGCGTCTTCATCATCAGGTGTTATCTGGAGGCATTTCTCATAGTCCTCTATTGCCTCAGGTAATTTTCCCATCCTGTAATGCGTGTTCCCAATATTATAATATGTTTTTGGCTTAAGTTCATCATCTTTTGTATCCAGGGCCTTTTCATATTCCTTAAATGAATCATCATATCTCTTCTGTTCGTGCAGCGCCCCTCCTATATTGTAATGCAATTCTTTTTTATCCGGGCTTTCTATCTGCGCATCGCGCCATTTTGAAAGCGCCTCATCAAGCTTGCCTTCGTTGTACAATTTAGCCGCTTCTTTGCTCTTTTTTACAGTAGGGCTCTGCCATATCCAGCCAACTGTTGAAAAAAAGAATACTATTATCACCATGGACTTTAATAATCTCATGATCTCTTTCTATCTCCCATGACAAACTCTATGCACAAAAGTATAAGTGCTGCTGCCAAAAAATACTGGAATCTATCTTCATACTGCGTGAAAAGCCTGCTTGAAAGTTCTTTTTTCTCCATCTTGCTTATCTCATCATAGATCTTATCCAGTTCAAATTCACGCGCAGTGGCGTGATAATATTTTCCGTCTGTAATAAGCGCTATCTTTTGAAGTGTTGCATCATCCAGCCTGGACATTACCACTTCGCCGTTTTTATCTTTTTTATATCCACTGACACTGCCTGATCCATCTATTAAAGGTATAGGCTCTCCTTTTTTTGTCCCTATGCCTATTGCATAGATTATGATGCCTTCCTTTTTTGCCTTCTTAGCGGCCTCTATTGGATTTGTCTGGTGGTCCTCTCCGTCTGTCAATAAAACCAGGATCTTGTATTTTCGTTGTTTCTTGACAAAGGCCTTGGTGGCCTTCTCGATGGCATCGCCTATAGCTGTTCCAGGCTTAGGCATCATGCCTGGCTCTACAATATTCAAAAACATCTTTGCGGCGTTATAATCTAATGTCAGAGGGCACTGGATGAAACTGGTTCCTGAAAATGTCAGGATACCCACTCTATCGCCTTTTAGCTTATCTATCAGGGAAGCGACCTCGAGTTTTGCCTTTTCCAGGCGATTTGGTTTTATATCCTGCGCCATCATGCTCGAAGATGTGTCTATCGCTATCATTACATCCACGCCCTGACGTTTGGCCATTGTTAACTTTGTACCTATCTGAGGTCTTGACAATGCCAGGATCAGAAAGAGAGCTATAATAACAATCAAAATCCTGCTGGCACTTTCTTTTTGCGCGCTTTTAGACATAGAGAGCCTCTCGACTAACGAACGATCTCCAAATCTATCCATGGCCTTTTTTTTATTAATAGAAGCGAAAATAAAAAATATTGCAAGAGCTGGAATAATTAAAAGAAAATTAAGGTATACAGGTGCGGCCCAATGCATAATTTAAACCTCATCAAATGAAGGTTTCGTAAAGTTGCGTTAGGTTTCGTTAGGTTGCGTAAGGTTGCATAGACTTTTGCAACTTTACGAAACTTCACGAAACATTACGAAACCTTACGCAACCTCCGCTAAGGTATCTTCCTAAACACAGTATTCGCCAATGTAATGCCTGCCAGGAAAATTATAAACCCCGGCAAGATAAATGTTATAGCCAGTTCAGTATAGTTCGCATACTCCTTTGTCTCTATCTTGGTCTTCTCGAGTTTACCTATGGTCTCATAAATCTCTCCGAGTCCCTTTTCATCCTTTGCCCTGAAATATATGCCTCCTGTTTCTTCAGCGATCTCTTTGAGAAGCGCTTCATCTATCTCTGTGTCCATCTGCACGTATCTTTTTCCAAAGATAGGATGATCCACAGGATACATTGCCCCTCCAGGCTTGCCGGCCCCTATGGTATATATCTTTACATCAAGGGCCCGGGCTGCCTTTGCCGCTGTTTGAGGGTCTATCTTTCCTGCATTATTGATACCATCTGTCAAAAGTATGATGATCTTACTCTTGGCCTTTGAATCCCTGAGCCTGTTAACAGAATTTGCGACCGCGGTACCTATGGCTGTGCCATCTTCTATCATGCCTATCTCTATACTATCAAGAAGATCCAACAGCACGCCATAATCCAGCGTAAGAGGGCATTGAGTAAAGCTGTGTTGAGCAAATACCACAAGACCGATCCTATCATTCTTCCTTGATTTAATAAATTCGCTTATCACCTCTTTGGCTGCGCCCAATCTATTTTGTGGCTTAAAGTCCTCCGCCTTCATGCTGCCTGATGTATCAAGCGTGAGCATGATATCAATGCCTTCTGTTATGATCTCCTCCTCCATCTGGCCTGCCTGAGGCCTTGCCAAGGCAAGGATAAATATAAATATTGCGGCCATGCGTAAAATCATTGGGGCATGGCGGTATCTAACGCGAAAGCCAGGCTGTATCGTCTTAACGATCGAGATGTCTGAAAATATAATATTGGCCTCGCGAATTCTAGCGCGCCTAAAATAGTCCCAGACCATTAGAGGAAGAATGCCGAGTAGTATTAAAAATAACGGATTGGCAAATCTCATAATTTAATAATTTCCTTTGCGCTGGCGTGTATCTCTTCGATTTCCTTTTTATTCGGAATATACTTTGCGAATTTTACAAGATCGCAATCTTCCAGGAAATCCCTTATTTGATCTGTCCGTTTTCTTTCGATCTTCTTTACGCGCATCTCCTGATAGAGTTCCCATGTGGTCCGATCCAGAGCAAAGATGTTAAATCTGGCCTCGATATAGTTACGTATAATATCTGAAAGCCTTATATAGTATTCCTTTATCAAACCTTGTTCTATTAATTTCATCTCTAAAAGGGCCTTTAATGCTTCAAGGGCGATTTCTTCTGGCGGGCGAGGCGGCGAAGCAGGAGTATCTGCAATCTTTTTTCTCTTTTTAAAATATATAAAAAGAAATATCGCGATGCTCAACAATAAGATCAATAATATTAATGGCCAAAGCGCAAATCCACCTTCGATCTCTACAAAATCCTTTAAAGGTCTGATGTCATCCATTTTTGATCCTTATCTGAATCTTTTGGCGCGCTTCCTGAAAAAAAGCATAAGGGGTTTTATATAAGACTTGTCTGTGGATATCTCTACAGAATCAACTCCTACGGATCTAAATATCCTGTTGCGCTCTTCAATGAAAGAGTATTTTCTCTTTTTAAATTCTTTTTTCAGCAGATTATCTGCCGTATCCAGATAAACCACCTCGCCTGTTTCAGCATCTTCGAATTCTATAAGTCCCACGTCAGGAAAAGATGTCTCTCTCGGGTCAGAGATGGGAATAGCTATGATATCGTGGCGCTTGTTTAAGATCCTCAGCCGCTTTTCATAGTCAGAATCCATAAAATCTGATATAAGAAAAATAACGGCCTTCTTTTTTAAAACCTTTCCCAGGTATTCAATAGCAGTATTGATGCTGGTTTTTTTGCCCTTTGGCTTATAGTACAATAACTCTCGTATAACTCTCAGGACATGAGCCTTTCCTTTTTTAGGCGCGATAAATTTCTCCACATGGTCCGTAAAAAGTAAAAGGCCTACCTTATCATTATTCTTTATCGCGCTAAATGCCAATACCGCGCCTATCTCTGCCATTATCTCTTTTTTCATCTTGTTTTTTGTGCCAAAATCACCTGATGAGCTTAAGTCTGCCATGAGTAAAACTGTAAGCTCTCTTTCTTCCACGAATTTTTTGACATAGGGGCTGCCTGTGCGGGCTGTCACATTCCAGTCGATGGAGCGGATGTCGTCGCCTGGCACGTATTCGCGCACCTCATGGAATTCCATGCCGCGGCCCTTGAACACAGACTCGTACTTGCCGGCAAATACATCATTCACAAGACGGCCTGTGCGAATCTCGATCTGCCTGACTTTTTTAAGGATTTCTTTGGGAATCATGTTGTTGGTAACCTGTCATTGCGAGCGAAGCGAAGCAATCTCAAAAACATGATTGTGAGATTGCTTCGGCCCTTTGGGCCTCGCAATGACATTTTGCCTTTTAAGGTACTTCTATTTCATCAAACACGCGTTTTACAATATCTTCGCTTGTCATCTCTTCTGCCTCTGCCTCATAGGTAACGATAATCCTGTGGCGCAGGACATCCATGCCGATTTCTTTTACGTCTTCAGGTGTTACATAACCTCTGCCGCTGATAAAGGCGTGCGCGCGGCTTGCTATATTCAGATATATAGATGCGCGCGGAGAAGCGCCATAC
>JAHIRR010000017.1 GCA_018818505.1 Candidatus Omnitrophota bacterium
GTATGGGTATATGCCCATGTGTTATTTTCCTCGAGAATAGTGACTATTTCAGCGATGAGTTCAAGTGCTTTCTTCTTTTGATCTTGCCCTAGAAACCTCTCATTGATAAACACTTTGACTTTTTCAAACCCAATAAGGCCAATCAGATCTAAAATCTTAATCGCATTTCTTATTTCTTCTCCTTCTACAAGATTTAATGCCGATTTTACAAAATCTTCCTTCCCCTCTGTTTTCATAAAATCTATTCTGTATTCATAGGCTAGTATACCATAACCAAAATCTTGTAACTCTATTTTCTGTTCTACAAAGATGCCTGTATTTTGCCTATCTTTAAATTTTCTCTGGATCGTTTTTCTCAAAACTTCACGATAAGATGCATGCCGTTCGTCATTGCCACTCAAACCTACTAGAAAAATATTCGACATTTTATTACTGGCTTCATTGTTTTCGAGGACGCGCCAATACGCAGAAGTATAACCATTCTCTATAACTTTTTTAATTCCCTCCACAAGCAATCTCGATCCTATTCCCGTTCTCTGTGTAATATCCAATACTGCTGCAGTTCTTAAAAAATTCTTCGCACATAGTTGCGAACTTACTATCTTATTTTTTCCATCAATTTTAATGTAACTAGCATATGTTGTAGCACCGTCTTTATTTCTATCTAATGTTATAACAGTATGATCCTCGCCACCCCAAGCAAGGCCTCTCTGTGATTTATGAATCTTTCGTATCTGAGAAATCATATCCTCGCCTTTTATTTCCTGAAAATGAAGCTTTTCCTTCAATTTTTTCCTTAATAGACTATCGATAGTTTCGATATGCTTTTCTACCCAACCATCATTAAATATCTCGTTATCCAAGCGATCGATCTTTTTTCTGAGCATTTCTACTGTTAGTGAATCAGTTATATTTTCGTACTTCTGTAGATATTCCAATTTTCTTCTCAATTCTGCAATATATCCAATGTGCTCTATGCTATATTTTTCATTAAATTTTTTTATCAAGCCTGTCATCAAGCGCGCTCCGCTAAATCCATCTTCTGAAAATGTTTCATAACACAACATCTGCAGCTGTCCGATGGCTTCTGTGATTTTACTGCCTGGTAGACTTTTGCTCTCCTTCTCAATCTTTAAGAGCGTATTTTCTATTAGCGTAATTAAATCTTTTTTTTCAGTTTCTTTTACAACAAAGATAATAAGGTCTCCAAGGGATTCAATAAAATTAGTTTCGTAAGGAACTGTGCTCATCATTCTATGGGACGTTTTTGGAGATAAAATACTATGCAGATCATCTTCCATTAAAGGTAGTTCTTTTTCTCCGCTAACAAGGATAAAGTTGTCTTTAATATACCGGTAAAGAAACATCGATTCCAAATCAGCTAGGGCCTTTGTTAATGCTCCGCGGTGAAGCTCATTAAGTTGCTTCCATTTGTTTCCAGCGTCTTCTCTGGCACCCGTTTCTTGGATTACTTTTTCAATAAGCTTTATCGCGGCATAAAAATCGTACCCTTCTTTTACCGCCTCATTTTTCGTAATCTCAAGAAATTTTTTAAAAAAGATTGGAGCTTCTTTACGTATGGCCTCCTGTACTTCAGGAATAAAATAATATTCGGGGTCGCAATTCTCTAACAATTTACCTAAAAGAAATTCTAATATATCTGTCTCTTTTGCAAGCCTTCTCTTTTTGTATTCTACTATGACGTCAACTCTATTTTTTACCTCGCTATGCTCATCACCATCAACGGCATAGACTCGAGAATCGTAATACCTTTCAGTTACACCCTTCCCATCTTGGCTTATATATCTTCTTCTAAAATCTGCGGTAGTTTTAAACAATTGTTTAGGATTTGCAAGCTGATCATGTGTATCTGCATCACGCACTAATTTTGCTTCAAGAGAGAGGGGTCTCGGCATATTCAAGGCTCTCATATCTATAAAAGTTTTTGGGTAATCCTTAAAGGGGTAAGTCTTAGGAATTCCTCGATGCGAGCTTATAATGTGCTTAACTTTTTTTATTCGTTTATGATCCCACCCTTCTTTCTTCAGGAGCTCATCTACTAATTTAGCTCCATAGACATGATGGTTTTTGCGTATTTCATTTCCAAAAGAACCTAACCCACAAATATCATGTAAAAAGGTGCCTATCGCAAGAGCTTCTTGATCGACTTTAAATTTATAAGCACCTACCCATTTAAAAACTTGTTTGGTAATTTCAATACCATGTTGAAAACCATGCACAGAATCTTCATAAAACATTTTGAATTGATCGTCATTTAATTTATCCTCTAATTTTATCAATAATTTCTCTAAAATTTTAGATACAACTGGTAAATCTTTAAATGTTTCTTTTATTTTATTAATACTTTCTGCGGTTATCTTACTTTTATCTAGCCTTTTTTTATATCCTGCCCTCTGGAATGAAGAGGGAACTCTCAGTGTATCTTTTTTTTGTAAGGGGTAAGGATGAAGCTGGGCAACACAAAGGAGAATTATACTTATAAGTATGCATGCAATCTTCAAATTATGCCCTTTTTTAAACCCTCTCATAATCCACCAAAAAAAATAACCTTTCGCCTGCCATAAATGCTATATTGCTTCTATCCCTGTTTATATTTAATTATAGCATAAAAACAGGTGATTTGGAAGGATTTTTAGCGCTTCAGTTTAGCGCTTCTTCTCTCGCCAATGCATCTTCAAAATACTCTTTTAACAACCTTTCTCCTTGTCTATTCTCTTCAAACAACATTAACGATTGCATCATCGAAGCCCTGAAGCTTTTAAACGCCTTGCTGCTGTTTTTTAGCAGCAAGGCAGGAAGAATAAAAAAACCTACAATATACTAAAGATAACCACTCCTCCGTACCATTCGCTTCGCTCAAGTACGGGGCAGGCCTCCAAAAGACTAAAGAGCGGCGTATGAAGAAAGTGAATGTGGATGTAAGTGTATGTAGTGGCAGTAATAGCAGGAGCCTGGAATAAAGGGTTTTGGCTTTATTGGGGGATATTAGGAAGAATGTGCCTATGGTAAGCCAAAGGATGGATATTATGTATAAGAAGAGCTTCATAGAAAGAGCTCCTTATGTGTTTTATATATGATAGCTCTTTGGTGGGGGTAAGTAAAGGGGAAATGGGGTGTAGATAGGGGGTATTATTTTAGATGCCAGGGTGTCCCCAAATAGGACGTCCCCCTTAATCCTTAATCTCCACAGGGAATTTTAAGAAGTAAATGATTTAAGCGTGTAAGGCCCTTATAACAGTTTCTGGATTAAGCTCAGCTATTTTAAGCAATGCCAGAGCAGGACCCTCAGGCCTTCTGCGGCCTTGTTCCCAGTTTTGTAGCGTATCTATGCTGACACCGATCATATAGGCAAATTCAGCCTGGGATACATGAAGCCTTTTGCGTATATTAGTGACAGCAACGGGATTAAACCTAAGAACCTTTCCGGGCTGGAGCTTTCCATTATGTATTTTGCGGGCCTGGTCAATGCTCCGTAGTAAATCTTTAAAGTCTTTCTTTTTCATAGCACACCCTCCCTTACATACTTACTCAAGATTTTTATCTGTTCGGCTGTCAGATCTTCCTGTTCGGATTTTTTATATGGCAATAACAGGTATATTTTTTCATCCCGCGCGTACAGATAATAAATAATTCGTAAACCCCCTCTTTTTCCACTTCCAGGAAGCGCCCATCGTAGCTTCCGTATGCCGCCTGCTCCTGAAATAACTCTCCCTGCTTCGGGATTGATTATCAAGGTCCACTGCAATTCACCATACTCTTCATCCGTAAGGAGATTAGTTATTCTTTTGGTAAAAACAGGCGTTTCGATGATTTCCACGCTGTTTCTCCTTACACTACAAGTATACGCCATTGGCGTATACTTGTCAAGGGCAAAATACTTTTAGCCAGTTGCATTATAAAATCCCTGACTTCTACTATATAAGACACATCTGGAGGGGTGTTTTCTTTCAATTATTTTAGGAATATAATGCTGGGGACAGCTTTAATCTTGGATTTAGGGACACTTTGGTGAGTAAAATCGCAAACGGTGTAGATGCGTAGATGCGGTAGATGCGATGCCTAGATGCTAGATGCAGTCTCGCCGAAGCCAAGCACGTAAGTTGATTGGCGTAGGTGGACAATTATTTTTTGGGAAATTTAAAAATAGGAAAGGACTTTAAATACTTGGGGTCAGGCTAGGAACCTGTACTTAGAGTCTTTATTTGAGGAATTCTTGTTAAAGCTAAGGCTGAACTTGGTCTTCGCCATCTTTTAATAATAACTATAATAAATGCTTTATATTTACTTGTACGAGTTAACAGTGCATTCAGAGCTTCTGCTTCTCTTATCGTCGATGCTTGTAATAACCTGTCCTGAACTATAGAAGTTGACGAACTAGCTATTGTACAAACGTCATTCATACTAGCCTGGTCACTACTCATAAAATCAAGCAACTTTTCAAGGGTATCTATATTTTTGCCTTCTTTTGTTTCCATTTCTGCTAAATCCCTAAATATATTCTCGAGTTCTTTTAGGCTCAGATTATCAAGTTCACTTACAAATTCATCCTCCTCTTGTGTAAGTTCTAGCATGCGGGGGGTCTAATGCGGAGCTCAATCTCATCTTGGACCATACCTCGTCGAAAGTTTCACCTTTACTGTTGAGGATTGTCTGTCCAGAGGCAATCGTCCCTGCTGTTGAAATTTGAGATTTTTTATTGAAGAGCAAAGCCGCTCGAAGTGCATATGCAGAATTATTGCATAGAAATAGCCATATCAGAGTCAATATCAAAGCTACATTATAATATTTTTTAATCTTCATGATAATCTGGACACAAAAAGATGATGAGCGACAATTATAATTACCGGTCAACGACAATTATAATTCCCGGAATCGCCTGACATGATTTAAACTATCTAAGCTAACCAAAAGGAGGCTTAGATGGTCACAGATCAGCAGGTAAGGA
>JAHIRR010000214.1 GCA_018818505.1 Candidatus Omnitrophota bacterium
TAGGTCCTTTAATGGCTCTATGAGTTTAAACCCCATCTTTTTAGGCAGACCCCCTACATTATGGTGCGTCTTTATTGTAGCTGAAGGCCCGCCTTTTGCAGAGATACTCTCGATCACATCAGGATAAAGTGTGCCTTGTGCCAGGAATTTTATCTTTCCAAGACGATGCGCCTCTTTTTCAAAGACCCTGATAAATTCTCTTCCTATTGTTTTGCGCTTTTTCTCCGGGTCTTCTATTGTCCTCAAGGCCTTCAGGAACCTATCTTCTGCATCTACCACATGAAGATTCAAGTGAAAATGCCTTCTAAACATCTCGATAACATTTTTCTTCTCATCTTTTCTCAATACTCCATTATCAACAAAGATACAGTGCAGTTTCTTGCCAATAGCCCTATGCAAAAGAACTGCTGCAACAGAAGAGTCTACCCCGCCGCTTAACCCAAGCACCAACTTTTCTTTTTTGACCTTCGCTCGAATATCCTTGATCGCTTCCCTTACAAAAGATTTCATTGTCCATGTTGGCTTAAGGCCAGCAACCCTGTGGAGAAAATTCTTAAAAATCACCATACCCTTTGGTGTATGCACGACCTCTGGATGAAACTGGACCCCGTAAATCTTTTTCTCAGGATGAAACATGCTGGCGATCTTGCTATTCTTCGTATGCCCTAGTCTTATAAAACCCTTTGGCAGCTTTAACACCTGATCGCCGTGACTCATCCATATCTTTTCTTTCTTTTTCCAGCCGGAATAGAATTTATCTTTTTTATCTACTATAAACTCTGCATGGCCATATTCTCGGCGTTTACTCTTTCCTACTTTACCGCCAAGTAAATATCCCATTAACTGCATACCATAACAGATGCCCAGGATAGGAACATTTAATCCAAAGATCCTTGAATCGCACTTTGGAGAACCTTTCTTTGTAACGCTCGATGGCCCGCCTGTTAATATAATAGCGCTGGGTTTTAGGGATTTTATCTTTGCGAGTGGAGTATTGTAAGGTAGGAGCACACAATAGATATTACATTCTCTTACACGACGAGCTATGAGTTGATTATACTGTGCGCCAAAATCCAAGACTACTACTGTTTCTTTTTGCATAGGGTTTCCTTGTATCTTTTAAGATACACCATTAGGACTGAAATTGCAACAGGAGTTACGCCTGATATCCTTGAGGCTTGACCAAGGTTTATCGACTGCGCCATTGTAAGTTTTTCAATGATTTCACCTGATAGGCCAGGTATCCCTTTATACTTAAAGCTATTTGGTATCTTTATCGTTTCTATCCTCTTAAACTTCTCGATCTCTTTTGCCTGCCTATCAATAAAACCTTTGTATTTTACTTCTATCTCTACCTGCTTCATTTCTTCATCAGAGAGGCCTCTGGTGCGCAAGTAACCTCTTGTGTTTTTTATCCTTTTAAGCTCATTGGATATATTTATCTTCTTGGAGACTACTTTTTCGTAGTCCTTCTTGCTCACGAGGCCTAGATTATGTCCTATTCCACTCAACCTTAGATCAGCATTGTCTTCCCTTAAGACAAGCCGATATTCAACGCGCGATGTAAACATCCTGTAAGGCTCCTGCGTGCCTCTTGTAACAAGGTCGTCAATGAGAACGCCTATATATGCCTGTGAGCGATCGAGAATAAAAGGAGATTTTTCCCTGATTTTTAGCACTGCATTTACGCCTGCTATAAACCCTTGAGCTGCTGCCTCCTCATAGCCAGTAGTGCCATTTATCTGGCCCGCGTGATAGAGATTTTCAATGAGTTTTGTCTCGAGCGTAGATCTTAGCTGTGTAGGATTCACAAAATCATACTCAATACCATAGCCGGGTATCCTGATCTCAGCCCTTTCAAGTCCAGGAATAGACCTGATCATCTTTAGCTGTACATCCTGCGGCAAGCTCGTAGATATTCCATTAGGATAATACTGATCTCTTTTTAATCCTTCTGGCTCCAGGAATACTTGGTGCCTATCTCTATCGCTAAATCGCACTATCTTATCTTCTATTGATGGGCAATATCTAACACCAGTGGATTTGATCTTTCCGGTATAAAGCGGAGAACGGTCCAGGCCTTTGCGGATAATATCGTGCGTCTTTTTATTTGTGTATGTGATATAGCATGGGATCTGTTTTCCAGTGATCTTCTTTGTCGAGAATGAAAATGGGACTGGTGGATTATCTCCGGGCTGCTTCCTCATTTTAGAAAAATTTATGGTCTTTGCGTCTAAGCGCGCAGTAGTGCCTGTCTTAAGCCGTAATACATTAAAACCTAATGACCTTAGATCGTCAGAAAGACCCAAAGACGCTGGATCACCTAACCTGCCGCCTGAAAAATGTTCAAGGCCTATGTGTATAACACCGTTTAAGAATGTGCCTGGTGTAAGAATAACTGCCTTGGCTTTTATAGAGCTTTTGTCTTTAAGCTTTACTCCGCATGCGATTTTATTCTTTACAATAAGCTCTGTTACACAGCCTTCCAAAATATCTATATTCTTTACAGCATCCTTCATATATTTGAGATAAAGAGATCTATCCACCTGCGCCCTTGACGACCACACAGCAGGCCCTTTTTTCTTATTCAGCATACGAAACTGTATCCCGCTAAAATCCGTTGCCTTACCCATCTCCCCACCCAGCGCATCAAGTTCTTTTACCAACTGACCCTTACCAATGCCGCCAATAGCAGGATTACAAGACATATACCCAATCTTATCCACATCCATAGTAATAAGCAGAGTCTTAGCCTTCATCCTCTTCGCTGCCAGAGCCGCCTCCACTCCAGCATGCCCCCCACCTATAACTATAACGTCGCATGAGCTTTTCATAGGAAATATATGATAACAGATATACTATAAGTAGTCAATTTTGACTTTCAGAGACTATGGCAAAGAAGATAGCCATCGGTGGGCAGTTACTGTAAGGATCTTATTCGTCCCGTTCTTGTAATATTTAAAAACATCTTCCTTATTAACCAGCTGAACAGCAGGGATATTAAAAATCTTTTGAAAATTCACCAAGCTCTTTGCAGGCAAATCATCGGAGAATTTTGTCTCTATCAATAATGCGGGCTTGTTAAAGTCGCTTATCAGAAAATCCACCTCTTGTTTTTCTTTATTTCTGAGGTAATGTAGAGAAAACCTGCCGTAACCATAGTCATTCCAGTTAGAAATAGCCCTGTATAACTCAAGGGCTACCATATTCTCAAACCTATTGCCTTCGTTTTGAATCTCGGGGTAATTAAAAAGGTACAATTTCTTTTCTTTTACTATTGCCCTCGCTACCTTTCTTGTCCATGGGCTGATTCTAAATGTGAGATAAAATCTGTCGAACAAATTTATCCAGTTTTTAATACTTTCAAAAGAGACCTGTATATCATTAGCAAGGTTATTCAATGAAAGAGGATTCCCGACCTTTGAAGGCAATAAAGAAAACAATATCTCTATGTCATCTATTTTTTTAATGTCAAAAGCATTCCTTATGTCCTCATTTATGACCTGGCGGATATAGTTCCTGGACCATTTGGTTAAAAATGTCTTTTTTTGTTTAACAAATGGCTCTGGAAACCCGCCTACCGCATGCAGCAATTGCCAAGTCTTCTTTGTTTTATTTGTATCATTTATATCAAAACCGCTGAGGGGAGACTTAATAACCTCCTGAAAAGTTTTTTTTCTTTCACTTGACTCGGCGATGGTGAAGGGAAATAAATGCAGCATGAAATACCTGCCTGCCAGAGAATCTCCCTTCCTTTGGTATATATCCAAGCGCCCGCTTCCTGAAACCAGGAATTTGTATTCTTGAAAGAACTGATCGTAAATACCTTTCAGGTAATTCTTCCAATGGCGATATTTATGTATTTCATCCAATATTACAAGCGGCATAGACTCATCTACCCTGTTCAGATTTTCGAAAAAAGCAGGGTTTTCGACCAATAGTTTTTTATTATCAATGATATCCCAGTTAAAATATAGCTGATTTTTGAATGTCTTGGCTATCTCTTTTGCGAATGTCGTCTTGCCGACTTGGCGTGGTCCGCACACAAATATCATCTGTTTCTCTGACGAAAGCGCCTGCCATAGATTAGAATACAATCCCCTCTTGATCATACTAGAATTATACACTATCACTCTGAAATAGTCAAGACTATTTTCGATTACACTCTGAAATAGTCAAGCAAATTCTTCGAATTTGCTTGATCCTGAGGAGCCACTTTTGTATAACCTATTGTATAGGCGACGAAGGATCTATTTAATTCTCTTGTAGATCAATGTAAACATTGATGACAACCTTGTATAGCTCTTAGACTTATGGTATACTTTATATTGGGTATATAGCTTAACTGAAGCCCTTAGCGGAGGGGAATTTTTTGCGTGGAGAATGAAGATGATTGGAAAACAATTAACCTTAATACTAATAATAACTTTCCTGTGTCAGAATGTAGGATTTTGTCTTCCAAGGGAAACCTTTACGCTAAGAATTCCTGTGAATGGCAGCCTTAGGGTAAAAAAAGCTTTGGAGATGGCCAAATCGTATAAATTGCCTCAACACATTAAGATTGGAGAATCAGAAGAAGATGCTTCGGAAACGGCTAGGAAGCTTAAGATGGCTCCTGCAGATGAGAAAGATTTTAAGCGTAGTGTTGTGCGTTCGAATGAAAAACAATTAACATCTTTGATCTTCGCGCTATTACCTGATAGTGTTCGCATACTTCTTTTGGGGCGCATAAAGGTACTCAAATATCCAGGAGGATTCCACAAATATGGGCACGGACAAGCATCACCTGATGGCAAAATTACCATAGCACCATGTGGCGACCCATTGTATTATGCGGAAGTTCTACTGCACGAAATTGCTCATGTACTTGATTCTGACTTAGCTAAATATTTAGGCGTGGACGAAGATGAAGTCCATGAGCAAACAAACGGGTTATTTTTATACATATTATATCCTGAGAAATTTCGCGAATTTGCACATAATGACAAGAGATGGAGGTATACATATAAATTTTACAAAAAGTTATTTAAGAAAGAATACTATCACGAAGAAATCCAACCTATATTTACGCTTATAGAAATGGATCGGGATGAACTAAATGAACTAAAAGAATCAAAAAACATTAATGGTGTCCCGCGTAAGATTGCAAAAAAACATAGAATAGGATATGCGCCTCTAATCTTCGATAATTGGACTTATAAAGGAACTCTCGCTGGCAAGA
>JAHIRR010000215.1 GCA_018818505.1 Candidatus Omnitrophota bacterium
CTATAAGGTCACGAAGCTTGCTAAGGAAAATGCCTATTTCAGGGAGAATTTCGAGAAGTTCCAGAAGCTTGATGAGGATAAGGGTTTCTTTGACATGGAGAGATTAGGCCTGGTTACGAAGATGTTAAGGTTTGCGCTGCCTTTGTGGAACTATACAAGGACGCAAAATGCCCTCAAAGATACAGGCGTAACCATAAAACAATTCAAAAAATTGGCAGATACCTTTGGCGCAAAAGATGGCAAGCAGGCTGATCTATTCGTGCGGCTATTGCCGTATCTGGGCCTGAGTGTAAGCACCGATAACATTCCAAGAATGAGAGAGGGATTTGAGATCCTTGACGCTGACGGATATGATAATGTAAAACTCGACAAAATCAAACAGATCGTTGAGGCAAGGGGGCAGAAGGATAGGAATAAGATCTTAAATGATGAGATTATAAAGAAGAATAAGTCAGTAGATAAGGCTATTACAAAGATCATGACAGGCCTTGGAAAAGAGATAAAGGTGGGCAAGGAGATCAATCCTAACGATATTAATAGGTATATATCAGATTATCTACTGAAGGATAATAAGGAGTTCAAGGGTATAAAAGCCAAGATCAAAAAATACCAGGAAGATGATAAGGAAGTTCCAAAGGACTTGACTGACCGATACAGCGAGATAACACAGAAGGCCCTCGAAAACAATAAGGAAGAATGTAAGGCTATTTTTGATTTCTGCTTTATGCTTTTGGGAGCATTTGGCGAAAAGGATCAGAAGAGGGTTGCCTTAAAAGAAATGCAAGAGTCTCACATGTCTAGACACGGCCCTACAAAGGGTATAAAAGACTATTCCCTTGGCGCAATAATGGATCTTTATGAGAAGTATAAGTCATGGGGAATCACTATGGATGATATTTATAGGAGTTATGGAATCAGTGGAGATGCGCTTACAGATTTATATAAGAAAATAAACATATACAATGTTGAGTTGCAAAAGTATCTAATAGCCAATATGAAGAAGATGAAACAAGAGGATATGTTTATAATTCCTTGGCTTACAACCATCAATGACATAGAAAATAATAGATTGCCAGAGATCTCTTCTCTTGTTGAGCAGATTAAAAAGACAAAGCAGATGATAACCGAGTATGCAAAGGAAGAAGTCAAAAAGCAGGGATTCGGCAGGTTATTGGACAAAAAGAATAAGAATAAGATAGACATTAAGTTCGGAGTGGCAAGCATCACAGATGAAAAAGATAAAGCAAATAGAGGCAACATGTACTGCGATAAGGATCATATAGGTATTGATGCAAGAATGGTAGCAGAGATTATGGCAGAGATGCAGGGAGTTTCTCCTGAACATGTGAAAGAACTTATAAAGAGAAAGATTAAACACGAGATAGGTCACTTGCGCGACCAGATTAATGCGTTTAGGATTGCAGAGCGTGATGACGCTACAAATGTCTGGAGGTTTAAAGAAGGAGGTCTTGAAGAGGTTGAGACTTATATGACAAAGACTGTTAAGGCATTGTTTAGAATTGCCTTAAAGAGGATTGGCAAAGATGATACTGAGATGAGGAAGATGGTAAATAGCGTGAAGATTAGGATTAAAGAGCACAAGAAGGACGGAAAATATCTATATTCTATTAAATTAGAAGGCAAGGGATTAAAGGATTCAGGCCTTAATATACCGGAAAAGATGCTCAAGGGCACCATGAAATTAGAAGGCGTAACCATTATAGAGTTCCTCGCAAATATGAGGCTTGTTTCCGAAGATGTAGGAGAGTTTAAGAAGAACGTGGCATATGCACTTTGGTACGACATGAGGTTTAGGCTCAGGATGATGAATGGTGACTTTGATAACCATGAGCAGGTTTACAATCAGGCCAAGCGGTTAATGGAGAAGATGAAAGAGTTAGGACTGCTCGGCTACTTTATGTCATTTGGCGTTGATTATGTAGATTATCAGAATATGTTCGCTCTCGATATAGCAAGGCGCATCGTGGATATAAATAAGTCCTATAATGAGGCAAAGTCAAAGAGGGCAGATGTTGCAGTTCAGGATGCAGTGGCAGATAGGCCAGCCAAGCAGGCTGAGGCAATGATAGAAGAACTCGTTGAAGAGCTGCCCATTGCTGCCAGGGCAGAGGATAAAAAGAGCATTGCAGAGGTCACCAAGGGAATGTTAAAGAACTTAATAGGCGAAGATATATTAGGTAAGATGACTGAAAAAGACAAAAACTATTTATACATCCTTCTTATGCATAATCCGCAAGACAAGGAATTCGAAGATATCAGGATGCATCTTGAGACGCAAGGCTTTGTTGTTTCAAGAGGCGCTGATGCCATAGCGATTAAACTGTCTGAGCCTATAGAGGGTAAATGGCGGTGGGTTAAGACATTGGATAGCGACACTAAAACTGCGAATGAGGCCGCGTTCGAGTGGCATATAACCCTGAAGAAAGATAAGGAAAAAGACGGGCTGTGGGATGTCGTAGCCGAGTATGGCACCGATAATGGCGAAGGATACATTATTTTACAGGTAGACGCGGGCGAGGACCTAAAGAGCCTCTTCTCAAAAGATGGCATACAGCATACAAAAGCCGTAGGAAAATTGATAGATCTATTGGCCAATAAAAACATCATCTTTTCCCAGGATAAACTCAGCCAGTCTGAAATATTGAAGAACATCGCCTATGACGGAAAGACCTTCAGGGTTATTGACGTCCCATCCTTAAGATTCGCAAAGAACAAGGCCGAGCTCGATCAAGCAGTCGCTGCAGCAAAGGCAAAGGTTAAGCAGGAATACGATAATTTGTTAAAATCTGATGCCATAATCTCAAAAGAGCTTTTGTATCCTGCTGCAGGGAAAAAAGATGTATATGTTTATAATAAGCTTTCTGATCTTAAAAAGAGAAAAACAATACAGTCTTTATGTGAAAAAGGAGCGTCAACAGAAAAAGATAAAGACTTTATAGGATATGCTGTGGTTGTGGCGCCTGAAGGTACGCAGGAAGATGATATTGATCAAAAGATTAAAGATGCATTTGAAAATAAGCCTCTTATAGTCATAGCGCCAGTTTATGAAGGTAAAGTTCTTCAAGCTTATAGAGAGGCATATTCTAAAAATCTTGACCTTACTTCAGTGAAAGATAGCTATGTGATGGGAAATGTGTTCTTTTCTCCCGATGATCTTTTGAACCTGACACCTGAGGCAATAGATGCAATGAATCCTGAACAAAAGAGATTTTTAGGATTGGCTATAAAAGGTCTTGGGGAGATCGGCAATCCCGATGCGCTTAATGGATTAGAGAAATTTTCTTCTACCATATCAACTGGAGCGGAAAATATAGAAAAGTATAAGGAGTTAAGGAAGGTTTTATCCAGAGCTATTCTCAGGTTAAAAGCTATAGAGGTAAGAGAAGATGTCTTCGATTTAGTTACAATAGCGGAGGATCTTAGAAAAACTATCGAAGGAGGGGATGAGTATGCTGTTAAAGCGCTAAAGATTTTAAATAATTTTGGACAGCATCCTGATCCAGAACAATTTATGGAAGATTATTTAGCAGGGTTGAACCTCTCAGAAGAAACTGCGCAACGTATAAAGAGTGAAGCTAAGAAAAAAGGAGAAAAGCTATTAAGGCTAATGGAGTCATCAGGCCCTAATTCGAGAAAGACTGACAAAATGCACAAAGAGCTTATAAAGGATATTATTCAGCCTAAGGACGATGTTACTAAACAAATAGCTATTCTTGCATTAGGCTATCATGCTTATCCTGAGGCTATAGATAAAGGTTATTTGTTAGTAGACATTAAGTCATATTACGAACAATGCTACGATTATTCTAATGGAGATATGCGTATAGTGGCACAATTGACATTACCGCATTTATTAGAAAATAAGATGTCAGAAGCTGTTACGAATTACTTTTTCCAGCTATACGAACCTGGTGAATTTGGTAGAGAATTTTATGAAAAGTTTCTTGATGAATATGATATAAAGAAAGAGAAGCTCGCTTCTAACGAGTTTAATTTCTTAAGCACAAAAGCTATTTTAGATAAGTATCCTGAGTTGAAGTTTGAGCCCAGATGGAATATGCAGTGGCTTGAGATGGTGCAGGAAGATTGGAAAAATGATATATCTTTGCAGGGCTGGAAGATACATGTAGGATTTACAGAGGAGAATGCATTAGAGGTTATTGAAAAATGCATGAAGGTATTTAATGAATATCATCAGATTCAGAGTGACATAAAAATGATCTGTCTGACTGGCGCCGCATGGTTAGAGCGTACGAATAATGACACAGCTGAAAGGCAAAGAGGCAAGAATCTTGTAATCTATGTGCCTGATTGTTATAAAGGTGTGCCAAAAGAAAAACGGGAGAGAGACTATACTGCTTTATTTGCCAGGGGATTGGCATTAGATATAGACGCTCAATTAAATGGATTAACTGCGCCAGCTACTACCTGGAATACCAAAGGTGATAAAGGAGATAGGCTTATAGGTAAATCTGGTTTAGTGGGATACAGGTATGGACAATTCAACGCTGGCTTTAAAGGCATATGGGATAGAAAAACTGATGAGATCTACAAAGAAAACAAGGATGTTTACAAACCAAAATTCATAGATGAGGATTTGATCATTCCTTCAAAGGAAGAAGTTTATAAAGTCACTCTAAATGGAAAAAAAGGCATAGTCATAAAATATCTTGATACACCTATACGAATCTTAGCAGGGAAGACAGAATTTGCAGTATATGTTAGAGAAAATAAGTACTATGTTGCGGAGGTAAAGGACGATAGAGCGCTTATCAAGCCTGAGAAACTAAATGCTAAAGGTGTCATTATCAATGATAACCATGCTGAAATTACACTTAAGGATAATGAGGCCGTGGTTATTAGAAATCTAAATTCTGAAATTGGTATAGACGTTACATATAAGGCATTAAAGGTTGATGAAAAAGCCATGGCATTAGCCTCTGGTCAAGGACTTACTTCTGGCGAGACTGTGGAGATGCCAGAAAGGGTTGTGTTCCAGGATCAGGTTCTTCTTTCTAATAATGTTGTCGCAGAGATAGCATTGGATACTGGGATGAACCCTGATTATGTGAAGGGTGTATTGGCTAATAGAGAGATCTTGTATGAAGACGACGCGCCTGTTCTCCAGGCCACATTTGGAATAAGGAAGAACAATGGAATCAGTGAGCTGGTTAGTAAGAAATTGCAATTACGTAAAGAGTTTGATGATAGATTACCAGAGATATTAGCAGGTTCTGAGGATTCTTATGGGAGAATAGTTGATATGGCTCTATTGAAGAAAGAGCTAAGGCATATAGGAGACGGCCCTGGCTATGACTTAGTGAAACTGGCTGAGTTAAAGGAGCTATATGCAGCTTCAGTGGATGTAAATGATACAGTAAAGATGCGTGAATATGGTATTCAGCTTGCAGCTTTTCAGCTTCATTTTGAGGCCCCGAAATATAAGTTATTGTACGAGGAATTAAAAGATAAATTAGGCGGAGGAGATGTAAATAAAGCCATAGCTATTTTAGATAAGATGGCAATTGATGCAGAGCTTAGCCATGATGAGTTTAATCGAGATAAGTACATGGGTGTTAAGCGCTTTATGGAGATTGCCAAGGTCAGCATTACCCGGGCGGCTATAAGTGGTTTAAGCCTGGGCGGCCCATACATCGGACCTATTATGAAGATGGCTCTGGACAACCCGCAGTTCAGGCATACACAAAAGCTTCTGGATCGCATAGTGGCAGGGGATAAAGGCGCATTGGATGAATTTTATGAAATTGTCGGGATTTCTGGTAAATTTGAAGGCATTAAGGATCTGACTAAGGAAGCTGGAGATATAATTAGGCCTGATTCTAAGATATTTATGGGCCCTGTCTTTATCCAACTCTCAGATCTTGCCCAAGTCAATAGCACTATTGATAGGGCTGTTGCTAGGTTTAAGGAAGGCATGTTTGAAGAAGCCCTGACTGATTCCGAGCTTGGCATAGGAGGAGCGCCTTTAGCAGGCATGACAGGAGATTATGCGCAGCGTACGATTGTGAATCGTCTTATAGATTTCCTGGATGAAAATCATGTCAGGGGCGCGCCTTATGGCATTACTGATTATGCGCGCGTGTTCGAACATCTACCAAGTATAATTGAAGAAAAGACCAAATCCCACCTGTCACCTTTCTACACTAAAAATGAAGTCATAGAAATAATAAATTATTCCTTATCAAAGGCAGTAGTAAGCGCTGGCGTAGACTATGTGATCGATGATTTTACAGATAGGCTTATAAATCCAAATAGAGAGGACAGTATTAGGGGCTTAGCGAGAATCAGGATCCTGAGAAGGATGAGCATTAGTCTCTTCAGATGGTTTGTGTTTAGAGGTGATCAGAAGCAGATGATTCGCGGTAAGCTCGATGGCGATGCCATTGATATGCATCACTGCGCAGTACAATCCGTAGTAGCTCAGTCGAATAATCTAAGGACAATAGAATTTCAGGGAAGCATAGGCCAGCTGCCCAAGAAAGAAGTCACTGTTGAGGGCCTTGCAAGAGATTTTGGGCAGAAGGTCGTAGATATGGTTATCAATGAAGACCCTGCGACATTAAAGGCTTTCCTGTCCAACTTTACAAGAGAAAATAGAGAGCTGCCAGAGTCTTTTATTAAAGATGTATTAAAGGACCCGAAGTATGGATATGAGATTGATATATTTGGCCACAGCATACCTGTGGATCTCTTGCACGACACTATATTAGGCACGCCGGTTATTTTACAGATAAAGGGAATGTTCAATGGCGAGATAGTGCCGCATTTCGTCTTATTGCAATTAGGTTATAAAGATATAGATGGAAACAAGATGCCTGTCTGTGAGGTTACAGACAGGTTTGGCACTGTTGTGGTAAGCGTTGATGAATTAAGAGATAAGCTATATGGCGGCATGGCAAATGTTCTCACTGTCCAGTCTAAGGTTTATCAGGAACTCGCAAAAGATGCATTGAATGAAATAGCCGGCGGCGGAGGCAGAACGCACTGGAACAATGTACTGCCGCAGGAAGATATTATTTATAAGGGAATAGGCAGTGTTAGAACTGTAGCAAAGGGCGTCCAGCCAGTCTACCCAGTCTACGACGCATCGGCCTTGCCCCCGCAAGAAAAAGTCGATACGAAGAAAACTGCGGGCGCCCTTGCTTCTGGAGAGACCGTAAAGAGTGCTCAGGACGTGGCCAAGCTATTCAATAAAAAACATGAGGGCATACTTAGGATAGAGATGTCGGATATTGTCAGCAAGCAGATTCCGCCAGAGGCGCTTACTGCGATACTGCTGCAGCTGACGGATAAAGCCAAGCATGGACATTTGTATGATGTAGTAGGTGACTTAGAAAAGGATTATAATGTAACGCTCCCTAAAACCAAAGGCCTTACCGATATAGTTATCCATATAGACTTTGATAATACTCCAAAAGGCCAATGGGCTGTTTTAAACAGAGAAAATGTAATCTCCATAAATCTTGCCCAGACAGGATATAGTTCTGAAGAGGTTTATTATAATGCGTCCATGGAGGCCCGTAACTGGCTCTACGAGAAACTCGTCCATGAAATAGAAGTACCCGCTGCTATTGACGCAGAAATAAGGGCGTTCAAAACAACACTTATTGATGAATTCAACGCTGAACATGAGGGCGCTGTTACTATTAATGTTCCCGAAGATATGTTTGGTAAAGGCAGAGATTTAGATTACAAGGTCATTACAGAGCTTATTGCTAATATAAGAGAGGAAAATAAAGCAGAACCTTTTACAGTTGATAAAGATGTAATAAAGTATCCCTATAATTTTGATATCGAGAAAAAACAAGGCCTTACTGATATTAAGGTATTTTTGGAGTATGACGCAGATGGAAAATGGGTTACCAGGAGAGAAAATGAAATTGTATATGTTAATTTAGCCAGGATAGACCTTTCAAAACGTTCCCATGACAATAGACTAGATGAGGCTATTTACCAAGCCAGAAAATCATTGATATCTGATCTTACATCGAGGATACGCAAGATCGGGGAGATAAAAGGATACTGGAAAAATGAAAGCATAGAGAATATTGCAATTACAGCTAAGGAGCTTTCAGAGATAGATGCTGTTTATGAAGTAACCGCAGGCGCAGTAATTGGAGAGGTTGGCGAATTTTTTAAGGAAAAAGACTTTAAAGAGTATGAGGCAGAAGAACAGATTGAAGAGGCATTCGAGGCATATGATGAAGGAGAGTCTTTAGGAGAATTTTATAGCCGCATAGATAGAAAACTATTTGGCGCTGACGTATCCAAAAAGCAAAAGATAGTATATGCGGTTCTTCTTTCTATAGCAGCTGTTGTCATCGGGTTCATAGTAGGCTACATAGGGGCTCACTATGTAATTCCATGGCTTCACAATATCTTTGAGGCGCTTTACAAGGTTTCTGATAAAGCCCCCATCTATTTGGCTAAAGCTTTTATCTCATCTATATTTGTTGCTCTTGCCACGGGCATAGTTGTTTTTATCAATAGGCATGAGCGTATCAGGCGTTCTCCAATAGCTAAGATCATCTATGGTTCAATGGGAGTGTTCTTCATGTTCCTTGCGCCTTCAGCATTAAAGGCCTTTTCGCCTGACGGCCCTGCTGGGACACCGTTACAGCCTCAACTGCCTCAGATGCCGACGCCGACATTTGGCAATGGTTCTTCTGATGTACCGGCACCTTTTGCCAATCGGGAAGCTTATATGGAACACATGTCAAACAAAGCCGAAGCTCAGAAAATTCAGCCCGCGCAGAAGCCTCAAGAGCTGAGGCCTCAGGAAATGTCTGAAAAATTTGAGTTTGATAAGGCGCTCGACGGTAAATATATACCGCCTATGCAGCAGGCAAAGTATAACCAGCATTTAGTGGATGATGTGGATAGCGGGGTGTTGCAGCGCGCGACAGAGGGGGATAAATACGAAAAGCCCCATAAAGTGATGGATTTCACACATGATTATAAAGGTATGGTAGATGCATTTGAGGCAGGCAAGATAGTTTTCGTGCATAACAGAGAGACAATTGAATATAAGGATGCCGCGCATTATAAATACGCAGGCTGGTTCAAGGCCGGAGATTTTGAGATAAAGGATGTTAAGACTGGAGAAACGCTGCACTCCATGAGCCAGTGGGAGCGCAGGGGCAGGGTATTTGCCTACAGCAGCGATGGCAAGACAAAATTGACAACAACACAGATTCTTGAACGCGAAGAGCAGATGAAGGAGGTAAGGACAGTTATTATACCTTTAGACATACTAATAACTGATTCTGTAATCGAGACGCTGGATAGCGCGCTTAAGGCAGGCGGCCATGAGATAGTCGGTGGAGAGAACGCGGCGGAATTGAAGATAAAGAGATCAAAAGAAGCAAAAGAGCTGACAGATGGTCTCAAGGAAATAAGAGAAAAACTGTATTTGGAAAAAACAACTATAAATGGCCATGAGTTTAATGGCAGAAAATTAGCCATCTATCGCGATGACGAAGCTAATGTTGAAAGGGTGATTTATATCCCTACTGAGGATACTGTGGGAGCAGGGGGAGGCGATGATAAGGAACGCAAAGAGCATGTAGAGGTATTGGATTATAATCCGATAGAAAATGCATGGTCTCGCAGCCAAACCATAGAAAAAGATATATCGGAAAACAAGGATTATGTAAGATACGGCAAAAAGGATATCATAGACAGAGCCATGACCTATATAAACCTCAACGCGGACTTTGCTGTAGAGTCTGGTTATAGCGAGACAAATGGCCCGCAGTATGAGATCGTGCCTGAGATAGAGCTTGCAGGCAGGGAGCCTGTTGAGATATTCGCGAAAGGCACGGATACAGTGATTGAGATAAACAGTAGATACGCGTTAGAGCAGGCAAAGGCGGATCTCAAGGCGATTAGAAAAAAGGCGGAAAGTGAAGGCGTTTCTTATATTCAGAAAATATCTGCGAATAGCGGAGAATCTTTTGGAGCGGGCCGAGTTCCTGTACAACCGGATGAGTATCAGGAGGGTCTGAAGGGCTGGGGCGTTGAGCACATAGGAGCTGTTGCTAAGGCTTTTAAAGGGCCTGAAGATTTGCCGAAACCAGAGGAAGTGTTCAAGGCCAAAGACGGAGCTATTCACAGAAAAGGCGAGCCCATTAGAGACAATGATGGCCATATTACAGGATATAAACCAGGCAACCTCATAGAATATGGAGTCAGGGCCGCAGAGATGCATCTTTATCTTGAAAAGGTAAAGGAGAGGAACCTGAGGGCCGTACTTTACGGCATGCAGAAAGACTATGTAATAAGGCATGACCTTGAGACAGGCGAGACAAGGGTGTTTAACGGAGCAAAGATGTATGAAGAATTCCGCGATAAACCAGAAGGCGGGATATTATACAGAGACCCCGTAACGAATTCCTATATCTGGAATGACAGAGGCAATAGATACCTTGTTACCCTTGTAGCCGGGCTTGACAGGATAGAAAAGGATATAACTAAGATAGAAAAGAGACTTGCCGTGACGAAAGAGATGGA
>JAHIRR010000216.1 GCA_018818505.1 Candidatus Omnitrophota bacterium
AACGCGAATACTCGCAAATCCAACGCGAATATTCGCGAATATATGCGTTTGATTCGCGATAATTCGCGTTGTGCCGAACGAAGTGAGGCTAATTTATTTAATAGATAACTTATTAAAATGAAAGGAGCAAGATGAAAGATGAATACAGATACAGATTCGCTATGTGTCGCAGAAGACAAGCCTCCTGGATGCAGCGAAGCAAAGAATGATTGGAGGCAGCAGCTTAGAAATTCTATAAAAGATATCAGAGAATTAAAAGAAAAGTTATTGTTGATAGAAGAAAAAAAAGATATAGAAGATGTTATAAGAAAGTTTCCTTTCAGGATCACACCTTATTATTTGTCTCTCATCCAGAGGGACAATCCGCGCGACCCTATATTGCAGCAGTGTGTGCCTTCACAAAAAGAGATAGACCTTTATTTTGGACTCCAGGATGACCCGCTTGGCGAAGAAAAGGACACTGTGCTTAAGGGGCTTGTGCATCGTTATCCAGACAGGGTGCTTGTGACCCTGACAGACATCTGCCCTGTCTATTGCAGGCATTGCACTAGAAAGAGGGAATGGCGCAAGGGTTTTTGGACAAGGACGACTGAGGAACTCGAGTCTATATACACCTACATTTACGGCCACAAAGAAATAAGGGATGTGATCCTTTCCGGCGGCGATCCTCTTGTTTTATCGACCCAAAGATTAGAATCTATCCTTAAAAGGATTAGAGAAATAGGCCATGTTGAGATCATAAGGATCGGCACGCGCTGTCCAGTGGTCCTGCCTCAGAGGATAGATGACGAGCTGGTTTCAATGCTTAAAAAATACAGGCCTATCTGGTTAAACACGCATTTTAATCACCCCAATGAAATAACAGAGGAATCTTCTGCGGCATGCGATAGAATACTTTGCGCAGGCATTCCAGTCAATAATCAGACAGTGCTTCTAAAAAACATCAATGATGATTTAGAGACCATGACCAGGCTATGTCAGGGCCTTTTGCGTATTGGCGTAAGGCCTTACTATCTATTCCACTGCGATCCTGTAAGCGGTACAGGCCATTTCAGGACATCTATTGATAAAGGACTGGAGATCATAAAAGGCATGAGGGGATTTACTTCAGGGCTTTGCGTGCCTACCTATGTTGTAGACGGGCTTGAAGGCCAGGGAAAGGTTCCTCTTCAGCCTGAATATACGCTCTCAAGAGGAAAAGGCCATGTTGTATTAAGAGGTTATAAAGGCGATGTCTTTAGTTGTTATAACCCGGAGGATTGAGGATATGAAGATAGGCATAACCTATAATTTAAAAGACGAAGTAACGTTACTTTCGGTATTAAACAGAGAACATAATGAAGAGTACGATAATATAACTACCATAGATGCGATCTGCAGCGTTTTGAAAAAAAGTGGTTTTGAGACAGTGAAGTTAGGCTCAGGCACGGATATATTCGATAGATTAAGAAAAGAAGAAGTTGATTTTGTTTTCAATATGGCAGAGGGGTATTATGGAAGGAACAGGGAGTCTATTATTCCAGCCATACTGGAAAAGGTAAGCATACCCTACTCAGGCTCGGATCCACTGACCCTGGGTTTGACCCTGGATAAGATCATGTCCAAAAAGATTTTTCAATTCGCAAGGATACCAAGCCCTTCTTACAGCATTGTGCGGAAGGCCGAGGATATTGATATTGCGAATAATAGCCTGCAGTATCCAATGATAACAAAGCCCGCATGGGAAGGTTCCAGCAAAGGCATATATAACTCATCAAGGGTGAATGACAAAAACGAACTCGAGAGAAACATAAAACTTCTACTAAAGAAATATCCCAATCAGCCTGTATTGGTCGAGGAATATATTAAGGGCAGGGAGATTACCGTAGGGGTGCTTGGGAATGGCTCTCCGAAGGTCCTGGGCCTCATGGAGATCATAAATAAAAAAAGTCCAGGGAAAGACTTCTTCTACTCGCTTGAGGTAAAAAGAGACTGGGAAGAACTTGTAGATTACCAGTCGCCTCCAAATATCCAGCAGGATCTGGATATAAAGATCAGGCGTTTGGCTACGCTGGCCTTTAGAGAGTTTGGGTGCAGGGACATTGCAAGAATTGACTTCAGGATTTCTGAATATAATGAGCCGTATTTACTGGAAATAAATCCATTGCCAGGGCTTTCGCCTCTATATGGCGACCTGGTTATAATGGCTAAAAAACAGGGCATGGCGTATGAAGAGCTTGTTATAGCTATTCTTAATAGTGCTTTTTCCAGGTATGGGATCAAAGAGGCTGAAAAGAAGGCGCCTACAGAGGCGAAGCTATGAAAAACTATGATTTCGCTCTTTCATGGAATAGCGGGGCAAAAGAGCCATTTGTCAAATGGATCAGGAGAGAGTGTAATCTAAGGGACCTGAAATTTTTACTAATAAACAGCCTCAATGTATCAGGCATTATTGAGGACCTTGAAAAGGGGAGGATGAAGATAAAGTTTCTCCTGGATAATGAAGCAAATTATGATGATAAAAATGACCAGTTTGCCAGGCTCTGCTATGCTGTCAAGGATATTGACGGCTGGGTAGTATGCGATCCCGACGATGCCAGGCAAGCGTCGAACAAGGCAATCTCGCACTATGATTTAGTAAAGACAAGAATCCCTGTGCCTTATACAATAGTTGTCCGCAACTGGGAGCCGGATGATTTTAGCCTGACAAAGGAGGAGATAAAAAAACTAGGAACGCCATTTATAATAAAACCAGCTTCAGGATTTGGACAGAAAGGGGTTGTAAAAAACGCGGATGGCTCTATAACCGAAATAGCCCAAGCAAGGCATTTTAACAGGGGAGACGACTTTCTTTTGCAGGAAAAGATAGAGCCCATGGTATTTGGAGATAAACAGGGCTGGTTCAGGGTATATTTCTTGTTTGGCGAGATAATACCGTGCTGGTGGAATACTGAAAGTGGAGAATACTGGCACGTGACTCTGAGAGAGATGTATAATTACAGGCTTTTGCAGCTTGCAAGGATAACATCTGAAATTGCCCGCGTAACAAACATGGTTTTTTTCACGACAGAGATCGCCATAACAGGTAAGGGCAAAGACAGGAGATTTGTTGTCATAGATTATGTCAATGACCAGCCTGAGCTTTGCGTCCGCTCTGAGAAAGGCAGGTTCGGCCCTGTCGTAGAGGTTGTTGAGCATATAGCTGAAAGAATCGTAGAGATGGCGTGGAGGACGCAGAATAATTTTTCTATCGGCATAAACCGTTCTATATGGTTTGCCAAGGCAAAACTCGAAGATGAGACTATTTAACGTCAGAAAACCTGTTCATCTGGAAAAAGGCGATACAATAGGTATAGTAGCGCCCGCATGGTCTTTTGACAGGCACAGATTTATGCGCGGCGTCGAAAAACTTAGAAATCTTGGTTTCAGGGTGAGGTATGATAGGTCTATTTTTAGTAAATACTGGTCAATGGCTGGCCATGACAGAGAAAGGGCAAAACTGATTAACCGTATGTTTGCAGACAGAGAGGTTAAAGCAATACTGTGCGCAAAGGCCGGTTATGGTTCTATAAGGACCATTCCTTATTTAAATAA
>JAHIRR010000217.1 GCA_018818505.1 Candidatus Omnitrophota bacterium
ACCTTGACTATTAACCCAAGGAGGTGTAAAATGAGCTTACTTAGAGGGCAAAATGAACCTATTGTTTGATAGAGCTCTAGCTAGTTCCTATAAAAGTCCTTCGCAGAAAATCAGAGTCTTGACTGAAAATTGGGCAAGCAACAATGTTTATTGTCCATCATGTGGCTCATCCATAAAGAACTACCAAAATAATCAGCCTGTAGCCGACTTCCACTGCGTTACCTGCCTAGAACAATACGAATTAAAAAGCAAAAAGGACACTATTGGTCTTAAAATCCTTGACGGTGCACACAAAACAATGCTGGAACGCCTAAGAAGCAGTCATAATCCAAACTTTTTCTTTCTCAGTTACGGCTTAGGTGCACTAGAAGTATCAAATTTCCTAGTTATACCAAAACATTTCTTTATTCCTGAGATAATAGAAAAGCGAAAGCCCTTAGCGCCCGATGCTCGCAGAGCTGGATGGGTTGGCTGTAATATCCTTTTGCAAAAAATCCCTCAAACAGGAAAGATATTCTTAATCAAAGATAAAAAAGTTAGGCCAAAGAAAACAGTGCTTGAAATCTGGCAAAAGACCCTTTTCCTCAGAGAAGAAACCCAACTCAATGCAAAAGGCTGGATTCTGGATATCATGAATTGCATCGACGTTTTAGGAAAAAAGCTATTCTCACTAGATGAGATTTATTCCTTTGAAAACGACCTACAGCTAAAGCATCCTGACAATAAGCATATAAAAGATAAAATTAGACAGCAACTCCAGCTCTTAAGAGACAGAGGTTACCTTGAATTCATTGGCAGAGGAAAATATAAGATTACTTAGACCTATGAATAAAAGAAATTTAGGCAAGTTAAAAAGGGATATCATCGTAATGTGTGATTACTTATGGGAAGAGGAAAAACATTACGAAGAGACCGACAAGCCAAAAGATCACATATGGCGCTATGTTAAAAGAGTTAGGCAAGAGTTAAAGAAAATATAAAATGCTTCCTTACGGCACAAGAAACATATTATAATAAAGAAAGGGAAATGCTATGCCAAAATATATTGTAGATTTTGAACTCGCAGGACATGTTGAAGTTGAATCCAAGACAGAAGAAGAGGGGAAAGAAATCGTGGAAAAGATGAGCATCGAAGAGTTGTCTACGCATATTCAGCATTTCAATGTTGGAAAGTATTATATTGAAAAAATAAAAAATTAGAGCATAGAAATTCTTGTACCATTTGGGAATTTAGCTTCGCAAGTGTCCCTGTTTTTGAGATTAAAGGTGTCACTGGATGACACGAGTCAAGAAGATATGTTTTCAGAAAAGGCTAAAAGGGACAGCTTTAATCTTGAAAAAGAGGACAGGTTGGTGAGGAAAATCGCAAACGGTGCAAGATAAAAAATCTTGAAAAAGAGGACAGGTTGGTGAGGAAAATCGCAAACGGTGCAAGATAAAACAAGATAAAAAAACGGTACAAGATTTTACAAGATTTCATATTCGGAAGAATAAAATTGAATTATCATATACAATATATATAATAATATTTAGAAGCAAGGTTATTTTTTTACCTACGATACGCTTGGCCTTAAAAAAGCATTATCAAAGGAGTTCGGAATGAAAAAAATCTCATTATTAATTCAAACTACGATAATGTGTAGTATATTTTTTACTATTTCAGCATTTTCTCAAGAAACAAACCTAAGAATACCCATTGAAAAAAATACCAAATCAAGAACCAATGAAGCATCGCTAGTCTTGTTGCAAATAAAAGGAGATTTCTTCTACGAAGACCTAAATGATTCATGGACAGATAGTTCATTTTATGCATTATTAGACCGTCAAATTGAAGATGGTTTCGGCTATATGGAATATTGGGATACTGACAAAACCGTCCAATATCTATACGATACTTATGCCACTACAGATGAAAAAAGAGATAAATACGATAATCTTATAGGCGAAGAAGAAAAAACAGCGCAAGTTATAGAAACAAAACCTCTCGATGTTTTTAAAGTCGTTAAAAGTTTATGGCGTCCGTTAAGAAGGCTTGGTTTCACGGGAACAAAGCTTAAGGGTAACCCTAAAGCTATAAATAATGCATGTTTTATATGTGTTCCCAATATGGCTGAGGTGCAAAAAGGTTTTATTATCACTAACCCTAGAAATAATGCACCATATGTTGCTCTTTGTAACCCTTTTCAGATTTTAAAAAATCATGTTACTTTGGCGCTTATAGAACATAAAAAACAAGGCATGCCCACAGAAAGAGCTAAATTTATACTTAATTTGGTTAAAAAACTTGATAAATTCAGATTTGGATTCAACTCATTAAGTGCGGGCGCTTCTATAAGAGAACATGCGCATTTTCATGGAGCAGACGAAGCATTACCAATAGAACATATAGCTCAGGAAGAAATATATAAAGATAGTAGTTTTATATTATCTCAGTTAGATAAAAATATCTGGCCTAATGCTGTATATGTTGCCGAAGGATCGGAAGAAAAAATAACAGAATTTATAATGCACATGATAAATTCTTTAGATAAAAATTTTGCCTCTGAAGAGGAGAAGGCATTCAACATATTGTTTACAAGAAGTGACCAGGGCGATCTTAAAGCATATTTTATCCCAAGACGAAAAGAAACCCCTGGGGGCTTTAAAGGCATGTTTGGTTTCTGCGAAATGTGCGGCTTGTCTCTTTGCGAAAGGACTAAAGATTATAGAAACATAAAAGAAGAATCTCTAAGAAAAGCCTTACTCGAATGCGGCAGATATCCTAATGATAGCGCGTTGATAGAAATAATAGAAGATTTTGTAGCCCTGCAAACCGAATCTGCTAATTCTAACAACCCTACAATTAACGTTATTCCAAAAAACAAAGCGGATATCTGAGCATTAACACCGTTTGCGATTTTACTCACCAAAGTGTCCCCAAATCCAAGATTAAAGCTGTCCCCAGCGTTATATTCCTAAAATAATTAATTTTTCTTGAAAGAAAATACCCCTCCAGATGTGTCTTATATAGTAGAAGACACAGGTTTAGTTTTCCTTAATTCCTTACTTTCAGTATTGACGAATTCCTTACTTTATGATATACTTATATTGGGAGGTGAGGAAAATGACAGTTACTATGACATCGAAAAATCAGATAACAATACCTAAAAAGATAACAGATGTGCTCAAGCTTAGAAAAGGGGCTATGTTTGAGGTGGAGGTGACTGATGATAAGATCGAGCTTATTCCGCTTGAGGTAAGAAAGATTGAATTCTCTGATGATGTTTATGAAAAGCTGGAAGCCCTTTCAAAGAAAGAAAAAGGCAAAGAAAAAAGAGTTACAAAGAAGCATATAGACAGCCTTAAAAGAGGAAAATAAGTGCCTTGCGAACTTTATTATAGGCCATCTTTTAATAGAAGTACCAGGCGGTTAGGTTCTGAGCAAAAGAGAGTGGTAGGATTAATATTAGAGGCCTTGGATATTTATTATTCTACAGGGTGCAATTTGTTGGAAGCTCAGAGGAAAGCCTCTAATTTTTTCTATAAGAAATTAAGGAGCTCCTATTACGAAGCTGGTGTCGAAAAGAATATCAGAGTCATAATTCATAAAGAAGGCAATAGATGTATAGCGACGTTAGCTGGTAACCATGACCAAATAAGACGGTTTTTAGCAAGCTGTTGACTTTCGCAATAACAGAAATACCCACCCAGTGTAAATTTCCTAAAAATAATTGAAAGAAAATACCTCTCCAGATGTGTCTTATATAGTAAAGGGAGGTGTTTTATGACAGAAGGGCAGTTTTTGGGGTTTTTGGAGCATTTGTGGCGGACTAAGGGGAGGGAGGCCATGATGGCTGGGATGGTGGATGACCCTGATCCACGAGTACAGGCAACAAGCCATTATATAATGAGTCATGCTTTATTGCCGCGGGATTACGATAAGATCCCGGTTGGAACTGTAGTCAACATGGGCTGGCTGCTTCTTAGAAAAGGTATTCAGCGCAAGACCAGGGAAGCTATTATGATAATACTTGCTCATCATGGCTCAGAAGAGGCGCTGGATGCATTGAGGAAGTATAATATGAGGCCGAATAAAGGCCTGGAGGTCTTTGCTGAGATGGCGCTGGATGAGTGCAAAAACTGGAATAATGGCACGGTTATGAAGGTTGATTTGGTTAAGGGCATCTCTTTGTGACTTCAAGATAGGATATCACAATTTGTGATATCCATAGATTCCCGCTTTCGCGGGAATGACAGGCTTGGAGGTGCCAATTTGGCACCTCCAACAGAAGGGAGGTTATTTAATGAAGGGGCTTATTCCGCAGGAGCGGATCGAGCAGAGGATTTTTGTGATTCGAGGGCAGAAGGTTATGTTAGATAGAGACCTTGCGTATCTCTACAAGGTAAAGCCTATAGCACTTAGACAACAGGCAAAAAGAAACAAGGCGCGATTTCCGAAAGACTTCATGTTTCAACTTATAAAAGAAGAGGCCGAACTCTTGGTATCACAAAATGTGATACCATCAAGAAGAAGCTTGGGTGGCTATCTGCCATATGCCTTTACAGAACAAGGTGTTGCTATGTTATCCAGTGTACTCAACAGCGAAAGAGCTGTTCAGGTCAATATTGCTATTATGCGAGCTTTTGTTAAGATAAGGCAATTTCTGTCTACGCACAAGGAGCTTGCCAGGAAACTTGAAGAGCTTGAGAAAAAAACCGCGAAGCACGATACTGAGATACAGGCAATCTTTAATGCTATAAAGCAACTTATGGCTCCACCTAAGCAAAAACGAAAACCCCAGATAGGTTTTCGCCATGATCCTAAGTGGTGACAAATTGGCACCGGTTTCTAAGGTCGCATTTTGCGATCTTATTTAGAGGTTTATATCGACCCCTGGAAATCAGGGATCGATGAGTTTATGGGGGAAAATTTGGTCAGGAGCGCAGGACTAACCTCGTAGGATGCCTGCGGCAACCTACGAGGTTATTAAGCCGGGGGAGAGGTTGATGTAAAGGCTGTTAGGGGCTTGCATGGGGTGTAGATTCCCGCTTTCGCGGGAATGACAGCATAAGAGATTGCTTCGCGCCTTCGGCGCTCGCAATGACAGGGCAAAGTGGTTATCCACAGCATTTTAACAAAGAAACGTAAGTCGTTGAGCCATATATACTTGTGGCTCTTTCTCCCATATAGGCAAGTTAACATAAGATACATTATAGGCGGTTAGGGTTAATCGTGAAGTCGCCAGGTTTATATGGTTAAAACCCTCTGGCATGCCTCAATCTTCCCTTACATACCAATCTTTTGCTTTAATCTATTACCGGTAGGCTTCCCTGCGGTACATTACCTTTATTATACGGATCAATAATTCATACTTAAAAATACTATAAATTATCCTATAATCAGATACCCTATACGAATAACGCCCTTTATAGTCCCCTTTGAGCGGCTTGCCTTGATATGGCGTATTTCCAAGGATATCCATTATTACGCCTATTACCTTTGTTTTAACATTATCAGGCAGGCTATCTATCTGCTTTTGGACTTTTGGTACGATGCGTATTTTGTATCTGGTCACTTTTTATGCCTTTTATTTGTCTTTTTAATCTTTTTGCCATAGATCTTCTCGAAGTCCATGGCTTTGCCTTCCTCGAATTCTTTTTCCGCTTCTTTTATGTCTTTCATGACTTCAGGATCGCTCATTATTTCCAGGGTCTCGAGCCAGCCTTCATAGTCATCCATGCTCATCAATACTGCCTCGGGTTTGCCACGTTTTGACACCACATAGCGCTCATAATGCGCTTTTACATCTTTAACAACACTTGCCAGATTCTTTCTTAATTCCCTTACCGATATGTATTTTGCCATAGATTATCACCTCACTACAAGTGTACTATATTGTGTACATATAGTCAAGCCAATAAATGTACCTGTTTCTTCCGTATATACTCTTCGATCTCAGGGTGTTCTTCGAGTTCTTTGATAATACCCTCCCTAACCCAAACCCTGATCAATGATTGGTAATAATCTCCTAGCCTATTGGCTATAATCTTGGCTAAAAGAATCTGGCTTTCCTCCATCCTCAAGGTTAGGGTTTTCTTCTTTTCCTTGTGCTCCTTGGCC
>JAHIRR010000218.1 GCA_018818505.1 Candidatus Omnitrophota bacterium
CCGATTCTCGTAAAGGCAATGGCTGTTAAGAAGATGTCGATTTCATCATATCTCGCAGAAGGCATTCCTGACCATACAAAAGGCGATACGATATTTGTGGGGTTCTCAAAAGAACTGAATTTCCACAGAGAGGTACTTGAGGAAAAACATAATAAGCCCTCCATAGAGGCCGCGCTTTCCCAGATATTGGACACATCTGTAAAACTCCAATTTATTCTCACAGAGAGAACATTGGAAGAATCCAGAGAATCCAGAGCAGCTGAACCCTCTGCATTGCTCACCAAAGATGAATTAAAAAAGAAAGAGCCTGTGATTGATTCTGCCTTGAATATATTTG
Organism: Candidatus Omnitrophota bacterium; assembly: GCA_018818505.1. The sequence continues at coordinate 338 of JAHIRR010000218.1, forward strand.
GCGGAAAAATATTGCGGGCAAGGAACGCGTAAATGGCAGCTTACACCAGGTCAATGCAGGAATTGATAGACCATTTCAAGAAAATGCCAGGCATCGGCGCAAAGAGCGCTGAGAGGATGGCGTTTTATGTATTAAAGGCGCCAAAACAGGACATGGAGAAATTTTCTGCTGTTATAAAGAAGGTAAAGGATTCTGTAAAGTTCTGCAAAAAATGCGGCAATCTGAGCGAAGAAGAACTTTGCACTATTTGTAGTGACGCGCGACGGGACAAGGGCATTGTATGCGTGGTAGAAGAGCCAAAGGATTTAATTGTAATCGAAAAATCAGGCCAGTATAAAGGCACATTTCACGTTCTTTTAGGCTCAATCGCGCCATTGGACGGCATAGGGCCAGAGGATTTGAGAATAAAAGAGCTTTTAAGCCGCGTTAAAGAGGATAAAGTAAGGGAGATAATCCTTGCTACTGATTCAGACGCTGAAGGGGAAACTACAGCGCTTTATCTGTCGAAAGAGCTTAAGCCATTTAAGGTCAAGATGAGCAGGCTTGCATATGGCATCCCAGTAGGAGGGAATTTAGACTATATAGACCAGGCAACTCTTATAAGGGCGCTCGAGGGCAGGCAGGCGGTTTAGCTCTGGCAAGGCTGGACCTCGGCTTTTTTAAAAGCCGAGGTCCAGCCTTGCCAGAGCTAATGCTTGACAAAAAAGGTACGAGATTATACAATAATAGGACTTTATGGCAATGATAGAGATTAGATGGCATGGCAGAGGCGGACAGGGCGCAAAGACAGCTTCCCAGTTTTTAGGCGAGGCTGCGCTTGATACAGGTAAGTTCATACAGTCATTTCCTGAGTATGGGCCTGAGCGCGCAGGCGCTCCCATGAAGGCCTTTAACCGCATAAGTGAAAAGCCGATATATATCCATTCGTCTGTCACAAACCCAGAGATAGTAGTTGTTATAGATCCCACACTTATAGGAGCCATTGATGTAGTAGAGGGCCTGAGCGACGATGGCGTACTGCTTGTAAATACAGATAAATCGCCTGAAGAAGTGCGGAAGCTGGTAAATTTTAAGAAGGGCAAGGTAGGCACAGTGGATGCTACAAAGATCGCGCTTCAGACTCTGAAGCTGCCTATGCCAAATATGCCAATGCTTGGCGCGCTTTTAAAGGTGGATGCGCTTGTTTCAATAGATCAGCTTTCTGAAAGGATAAAGGGAAAGTTTTTGAAGAAGATCGGCGAAGAAAAGACAAATGCGAATCTCGAAGGCATAAAAAGGGCGTATAGTGAGGTAAAAATTGGCTGAGCAAAAGAAATCCTGGAAAGAAATCCCAATAGGTGGAAAGATCATAGAGGCAGGCAATGCCGCTGAATACAATACTGGCAGCTGGCGTACATTCAGGCCGGAGAAAAATGAAAAGAAGTGCATAAACTGTCTTTTCTGCTGGATATATTGCCCTGATTCTTCTATAAAGGTAGAAGACAGCAAGATGGTCGGTTTTGACTATGAGCATTGTAAGGGCTGCGGCATTTGTGCTAGCATTTGCCCTGTGAAATGCATTGATATGAAAAAGGAAGAGAAGTGAACAATAATAAACCTCGGAGGTTGCCGTACAGCAACCTCCGAGGTTGAATAGGTTAGACATGAAAAAAATCCCATTAACAGGTGACCAGGCAGTTGCGTTTGCGATGAAGCAGATAGAGCCGGATGTTGTGGCAGCGTATCCCATTACGCCGCAGACCGAGATCGTAATGAACTTTTCTAATTATGTCGCGAATGGCCAGGTTCAGACAGAGATGATACCTGTTGAGAGTGAGCATAGCGCAATGAGCGCATGCGTGGGCGCGGCTGCAGCAGGCGCGCGCACTATGACAGCGACATCTGCGAATGGCCTTGCGCTCATGTGGGAAATAGTCTACATAGCTGCTTCAACAAGACTACCTATTGTAATGCCAGTTGTAAATCGCGCGCTTTCAGGGCCGATAAATATACACTGTGACCATTCAGATACAATGGGCGCGAGAGATTCTGGTTGGATACAGATCTACTGCGAAAACGCCCAGGAGGTGTATGAAAATACAATACTTGCTGTAAGGATAGCGGAGCACAAGGATATACTTTTACCTGTAATGGTATGCCAGGATGGTTTTATCACGTCGCACGGCGTGGAAGGCGTGAAAATGCTCGATGATAAAAAAGTAAAGGATTTCGTAGGAGAATATAAAATAGAAAACCCATTACTGGATGTTGATAATCCAGTGACATATGGGCCCCTTGACCTTCAGGATTATTATTTTGAGCACAAGCGCCAGCAGTCAGAAGCGATGAAGTCTGCCTTGAGCGCGATACCTGAGGTGTTGGAGGAATTTGAAAAGACATTCAGCACAAAATACGATTTTATCGAGACATATAAACTGGATGATGCCGAGATTGCTATAGTCGCGATGTCCTCGACCGCAGGCACTGTAAAGTTTGTCGTGGACGAATTGCGGGAAAAAGGCGTAAAGGCAGGGCTTTTAAGGCCAAGGATATTCAGGCCGTTTCCAACACAGAAAATCACAAGCGCCTTAAAAAATATAAAGGCCGTTGCTGTCCTTGACAGGAGCGAATCGTTCTCAGCAGAAGGCGGGCCGCTCTATACAGAGATAAAGGCCGCGCTATATGATTCAAGCATAAAGCCGCTTATCGCGAATTACATATATGGCCTTGGTGGAAGAGATGTATTCCCGGCAGACATAAACAAGGTATACGCTGATTTGCAGGATATATTAAAAACAGGTAAGGTAAAAACACCTCTAAACTATTTAGGCTCGAGGGAATAAAAATTCCCTCTCCCGTAGGGCAGGTTTAAACCTGCCCTACGGGAGAGGGTTAGGGTGAGGGTAATATGGCGGACATCAAAGAACTCGCGAAACAACCAGAACGTCTATCAGGCGGCCACAGGCTCTGCGCTGGCTGCGGAGCGTCTATAGTAGTGCGTCAGGTCCTGATGGGCACAAAAGACCCTGTGGTAATTAGCGCGTCTACAGGATGCCTTGAAGTAGCAACTACCATTTACCCGTATACCGCATGGAAAACACCTTTTATCCATAACGCCTTTGAAAATGTAGCAGCGACGATAAGCGGAGTAGAGACAGCGTATCGCGCGTTAAAGAAAAAAGGAAAGATCAAGAAGGATATTAAGTTCGTTGCGTTCGGCGGCGATGGTGCTTCGTATGACATAGGATTGCAAGCATTATCAGGTGCTTTAGAAAGAGGGCATAATTTCGTATACGTGTGCTATTCGAACGAGGCTTATATGAATACTGGGATTCAACGTTCAGGTGCCACGCCAAAGGGTGCCTCGACGACAACTGCACCTGCAGGTAAGGTAAGTTATGGCAAGCCAGAACTTAGAAAAGACCTCACTTCAATAGTAGCTGCGCATAGAATTCCATATGTTGCTCAAGCATCAGCATCTAGTTGGAATGATCTTGTGACAAAGTCGCAAAAGGCATTTACAGTAGATGGTCCAGCATTTTTAAATGTAATCTCCATGTGTCACAGGGGTTGGAGATTTCCGCAAGAAAGAACGATTGAAATTTCAAAATTAGCAGTAGAAACAGGTTATTGGCCGCTTATCGAGATAGAAAATGGCGTTTGGAAATTTACATACAAACCAAAACAACGTAAGCCCGTCGTGGAATTCCTGAAACCCCAAGGCAGATTCAAACATCTCTTTAAGGAAGAAAATAAACATATTCTCGACGAAATCCAAAAGGACATTGACGAAAACTGGGCCCGCCTTGAGCGCATGTGCGAGGCCAGTTGGAAAGTTGCATAAAACTTGTTTATAGTTGATGGTTTATAGTTTATAGATGTATAATTTTGAGAAGCTTGAAGTTTGGCAAAAGGCAAGAATATTCGTTAGAGAAATTTATAAGGTAACAACAAAGTATCCGCCAGAAGAAAAATTTGGACTTACTCAGCATACAAGGCAAAGTGCGGTTTCAGTTTCATCTAATATTGCAGAAGGAGGCAGTAGACGCGGCAAGACAGAATCCAAGCGCTTTATAGAAATTGCAATAGGCTCACTATACGAGACAGTAACTCAGATGTATATTGCCTTAGACAATAATTATATAAAAAAGGATATATTTGATAAGCTCTATGTTGAATCAGAGACCATAGCCAAGATGTTAAGTGGTCTCTCCAGCTCTTTGAATCAATAAACCATAAACTATAAACAATAAACTAAACATTCCCCTGTAGCTCAGTTGGTAGAGCGCGTGGCTGTTAAGGTTAGCAGCTTCCAGAGGAAACTCTGGAGTGAAAAAGCGAGTAAATTCAGGGAAAGCCCAAGCAGTTGGGTCAATCCTGAGCCAAGCCCGCCAACATAGTTGGCGAGGAAGGTGCAGAGACTAGACACTCGCTGCCTAA
>JAHIRR010000219.1 GCA_018818505.1 Candidatus Omnitrophota bacterium
CGTCCCGCCCTTTCGTAGAAAGGGCGGGACTCCTCCTCGCAATGACATGTCTGTGTTACACTCCTTGTTAACTCACCCATTACTATATTTAAAACATTTCCTTTGATTTTTTGAATTTGGTGAGTAAAATAGAGGTATATGTTTTACGAAGAGGTGTTTAGAGAATTAAATAAGAAGAGGGTTAGGTATGTAGTTGTTGGCGGCGGCGCTGTGGTTTTGCATGGTGTCGTCAGGATGACTTTAGACCTAGATTTATTTGTAGATTTTTCAGATAAGAATTTACTGAAGTTTGCAGAGGCCTTGACTAGGTTAGATTATATGCCAAAGATACCTGTCAAGGCGTCAGATTTTGCAGATAAGGATAAGAGAGAAAAATGGAGAAAAGAAAAAAATATGATAGCGTCTTCTTTTTTTCATTTAAATAGACATCAAGATAGGATAGACGTGTTTGTTTACGAGCCTATAAAGTTTAATAAGATATATAAAGAAAGAAAGATTATTAATGCCAAAGGCGTTAGAATACCAATCGTGTCAATTAGGCATTTGGAATTATTGAAGAAAAAAGCAGGCAGGCCTCAGGATCTTGCTGACATAGAAGCATTGAAAGAGATTAAAATTCTCAGGAGGAAAAGTGCGCAGAAAGAAGGTTAACAGAGGTTTTTCTTTTAAGCCTGATATAAATTATATCAGAGAAACCATGAATATGCCTGCCTATTCTAAGCTCGAGTGGCTTGAAGAAATGAAAAATTTTACTTATAGGATGCTGCCAAAGAAAACTTTGAAGATCTGGGAAAAATTTAGACAGGGAGAGATATAATGGGGAATATTAAACTCGTACTTTTACGACATGGCGAGAGTGTCTGGAACAAGGAAAATAAGTTCACTGGCTGGACTGATGTGGATTTGTCTACTAAGGGTATAGAGGAAGCAAAGGAGTCTGGCCGGGTTTTGAAGAAAGAAGGATATACATTTGATATTGCGTTTACGTCTGTCTTAAAGAGGGCCATAAGGACGCTCTGGCTTGCGCTGGACGAGATGGATCTTATGTGGATCCCTGTTTATCGCTCGTGGCGGCTTAATGAGAGGCACTATGGCGCATTGCAGGGACTGAATAAGGCACAGACAGCTGAGAAATTCGGCGAAGAGCAAGTCCTTGTGTGGCGCAGAAGTTATGACATCCCACCTGACGCGTTAAAAAAAGATGATCCGCGATATCCTGGTAATGATCCTATATATAAAGATCTGGATAAAAAGGATATCCCTTTAACAGAGTGTTTAAAAGATACAGTAACACGATTTCTGCCGTATTGGAACGAGACTATAGCGCCCACCATAAAATCTGGTAAAAAGGTCCTTGTGGCTGCCCATGGAAATAGCCTGAGGGCGTTGGTGAAACATTTAGATAAGGTATCAGATAAGGATATAGTAAGCTTAAATATCCCCACAGGTATACCTTTAGTATATGAGCTCAACCCAGACTTGACCCCCATAAAACATTATTATCTCGGAGACCCTGAGAAGATCAAAAAGGCCATGGCATCTGTAGCCAATCAGGGGAAATCTGCTAAATAATTCGAAGGTTACCTTTGGAGGTTACAAGAGGTTACAGTATATTACAAGATGTTACATGATGTTACATTAAAAACGTTGAAAGCTATCTTTTTTTGTAACTTCCTGTAACTTCCTGTAACCTCCTGTAACCTCTTGTAACTTCATGTAACATCTGCGTATATCTTCAGCTTTTGGTACATCCCCTTGACGATTTGGCAATCATAAGGTATACTTTCTTGCTTAGAGAAAAGGGAGGTGTTTTATGGATTGGAATTCTGTGGTAATGGAGCCAGTAACGCAGATGCTGGCAAGGGTAGCTGGATTTTTGCCTACGTTTATAGGTGTCCTTGTAATATTGATAGCTGGGTGGATCATAGCCGGGGCACTCAAGAACGTAGTAGTAAAGGTATTAAAGCTGATCCAGCTTGATACCGCGAGTGAAAAGTCAGGGCTTGGCGATATTCTTCGCCGCGGCGGCATAAGACAGACAGTCTCAGAACTCATAGGCGTACTTATCTATTGGCTTATAATGTTAATGGTGTTTATGACTGCCTTGAATGCCCTTGGTATGACAGTAGCAGCAGCATTGCTGGACAAGGTGATCCTTTATATACCTAACGTGATAGCCGCTATGTTTATTTTGTCCCTTGGTATATTTTTCTCCAGCATGGTAGGCACTATAGTGCGCACTGCTTCGAGCAACGCGGGTATTACACAGGCAAAATTTCTTGGTCAGGCCACACAGGTCGTGATCATGATATTTGCCGCCATAATAACACTTGAACAGTTGAACATCGCTTCCAGTGTATTGAATCTCACTATCAATATTATCCTTGCTTCAATGGGCCTGGCGCTGGCATTGGCTGTAGGCCTTGGTTCAAAGGATATTGCCGGCAAGCTGATGCAGGATCTGATAAATAAGATGAAGGGCAAATAAGGCTTGTAGAATTTTTTGTAATTTTTGGCCCTGTCCACCTTAAAGGTGGACAGGGCTTTTTTAATAAGGGATAATAGGGGATGATGAGGGAAGATAAGGGTATTGCTTTGATTTTGGTAGTTAGCGTTTTGGCAGTGGCTGGCATAATGGCAGTGTCCTTTGCTTTTACTATGCGCTTGGAGCTGAAGGCCGCGAATAATTATCTCGAGGCCACAAGAGCGTCTTATCTAGCAGAGGCAGGTATCAGCTATGCGCAGTCGGTCTTAAAGGAAGACGAGAGGGGAATTGATAGCTTTGAAGATAAATGGTATACCATATTTTCAGGCGCGGATGTTGATAATGATGGCGATGAAGAGATGGATTCAAAATGGATATATGTCTACAATGACCTGGACGAGCCAGTAGGCCGTTACGCAGTTTTAGTAAGGGACCAGACAAGCCTTTTAAATATAAATATCGCTACAAAACATAACACCTCCCCATTAAAGACTACAGAGGGGTGGACGCCGTACGAGTTAGACCTGCAGAAATTCCTTGCCTCGTTTGAAATAGATGATTCTCAAAGCTCATACGAGGATATCCTGGATTTTAGATACGGCCTTGATGGTGAACCAGGCGCATCAGGTGTGGACGATAATCAAAACCAGAGGATCCTTGTATCAGATGGCATAGACAATAATGCTGACGGCATTATAGATGAGGCAGGCGAGGGTATTGATGAGCCAATGGAATTTGTCGCGGAGATCCCTTATGCGGACGATAGCGCGTTCCAGACACCGTTTGAGCTCGCCAAAATAAGCTCTATTTCAGAGAAGGCCTTTAAAAAGATCTACGCCTATATAACTTCATATTCTGTTGACAAAAATCTCGATGTGGAAGGCCGCATAAGAGAGAATATAAATTTTATGGATGCCGCGGCACTGGCAATACTTCTGGAGGATGCGGGAGTAAGTGACCCATTCCAGAAGGCAGTCAATATAATGGATGCGTGCGATGAGGATTTCAGCCAGAGCATCATAGCGAAGTTATACAACAGGATTTCCGCTGTTAATAGAGGCCCGGTGGGTGACTGGACATGGAAAGGCGGGCATTATGAAAGCGATATAAGCGACGGAGAGTCGCTTACTATCTCATGGATCAATGTGCCAGAGGGTGAGTATTATATAGGTGTCTTTGGCGTAGAGGACGAATTCGTGGGTGACGTTACGATCAATGATATGACTCAGGGCTCAGTAAAACATGGGGAGATATTAAGGTTTGGCGCCATTGCGTTTGAGAACAGGACCTTGAATCTGGAGATTACAAATACACACCAGAGCAATACATGTTATTTTTCACACATAGAATTATATCCAAGGCTGGGCCAGGAGAATTTTAGTTCTGTTGAGATCCGGGGTGTGGAAGGCATAAGGATAAATGAGATAATGGTAAAGCCGATTGTGACCAGAGGCGTTTCTGAAGGACAGGATCCAGGTGGTGACTGGTCATGGCAGGGTAGTTTTTATCAGAATGACGAATCTAGCGGCGGCAAGACAGGCGAAGGGTCATGGAAATGGGAAGATATACCTGACGGTAATTATTATGTTCGCTTGTTCGCGGGTGAGACAGGTCAATATGTAGGGGATGTAGAAATAAACGGCGCGCATTCAAGGGACATGGTAGATGAGGATCTATTTGGAGACGGAAGAACAGTGACTGTTTCAAGCAAGAAGCTTATCGTGAGGATACAGAATAATCGTTCCTCTGGCTCGACATCTTTCAGGTCGATCGAATTGAGCCAGGAGCCAGATGGTGAGTATATAGAGTTAGTAAATCTTACGCCCAGAGAGGTAAGTCTGGGTGGTTGGAGCGTGGAAGGGCCCAGCAAAGAAAGCTGGCCTGCTACTATTCCTCTTGGGACTGTTATTGGGCCGGATGAACATCTCGCGCTCTGCGTTGACAAAGATGATTCTCAATCAGGTATTGATAATAATGGTATATCCTTTCTATCTATCTGGGGGCAGGAAAGATCCCAGGGGCTTCATTTTTTAAAGGCAGTAACGCCTGAGTCAGATCTGCTTTCCAATGAGAGCGAGCCAGGAGGAAATATTATTACTCTCAAGGATCCCATGGGGCATATTGTCGATCAGGTAGAGTATTTTGTAGGCAGTGTCAGCGAGCGCAAGAGCCTTGAGCGTTCAGACCCGAGCTATGTCTTGGATTCAGATGCCGATGGCGTGCCAGATAACTGGTATCTATCCAAAGCAGAGGATGGCGCAACACCAGGCCTGCCCAATGATAATGATGGCATGGAAGAGGAGATAATGGAGGGAGGCGTGGTAGTAGATATAATAGAACATGATATTACGGAAGTAGAAGTGAAGAATAAAAACTTTTCTTCAGTTGGCGAGCTTGCGTTTGCGCCTCTAGGCAGCGAGGAATGGGAGAGTGTGGCGCTCGAGGATGTTTCCAAAATAGCTGACAGGTTAACAGTGTTTGGCATAAGGCTGGAGGCAGAGGGGCATATTGTGTCTGGTGAAGAAGGGGGATGGGGCATTGTGCAAAGGGCATCTCCTTTTACAGATCATTTTGAAAGCGGTGAGCTGGATGAGATCGGTACGTGGCGCTGGGAAGAAAAAGACAGGATCAAAGACGGTTA
>JAHIRR010000220.1 GCA_018818505.1 Candidatus Omnitrophota bacterium
GGAAATATAGATGAGTGATAGAAAAATATAGGCATAGAAAGATACAAAAAAGCCCCGATCACAGATAAGCGCCTATCAACAAAAAATCTTAAAAGGGCATAAATCAGGAGTGAATTAACAACATCGAGTAAATAATGAAAAAGGAAATAACTCCACCATACGATCCTCAGGTTAAAGGTTTTTAAAAAAAATAGATTTAAGGACTCCACGAGTGTGTCGCTTATTCCCTGGTTGGACAAAACAAATAAATGCACGAATCTATTATTATACCATTCCCTGATCTCAAAAAATGATGTCTTAAAGAATCTTGCGCCTTCGTCAAAAATATAAACCTGATCATAGGCCCCAAGTATAGTATCTCTCGTGGGAATCCTGAGCATAAGCGACGCCAAGGCTATAAAGATCAATATAAAGACATCGATTTTTTTAATTTTGGCGTGCGGCATTTTTTACGCCCTTTGTGAACGAGCTCGACCTGTAACAGACGGAGTTGTTATTTCTATATCGCGAAGCCCGGATTCAAGAAACCAGGATTTAACCTCCTGGGGTTTACACGGGCACAGATATTTGGGAGATAAAATATTAAATGTGTCAAGGATGCTCCACTCCAGAAGCTGGGCATCATCCAAAGGAAGCTGATTCTTATAATCACATATGGGGACAATCTTACCTTTAAGTAAAGGTCCGATAAACGGGATCCTGACTAAGGGCAAACACAACGGCACTAAGGCCCGGACCAGTTTAAGTAAAAATACAGGCTTCATGTTAGGAGTAAAAGACCTTACTGCGCGCGTTGCTGTAAAAAACCACGGGAATCTAGTTTTAGGGCCTAACCAAACAGCTATACCTGCATTTTTTGATAAAAAAGGCGTTAATGACTTAAAGGCCTTTTTCGGATCCGGAGTATTGTGCAAAACGCCTATGCTGTAGATAAAATCAAAACTATAGGGCCTAAAAGGTATATTGAATATACTTGCCTGCACAATGTGGACATTTGGAAGATCCTTCAAGTTGGCCTTTGCGGCATCCACTGCCAAGCTCATATCAATTCCTACTACCTGAGCGTTAGATTTAGCTGCTATCTCTAGGAAACGGCCCATACCGCAGCCCGCATCCAGGACAACCTTGCCGTCTAACCTCTCGCGAGACAAACCTGTTATTTCTCTGAATCTATTTTCTGAAATACACGTCTTATTAAAAGAATCCAATTGTGTTTTTGAGAAACGCCTCCACTGAAAACTGAAACTATCCGCATAATTCTCAGGCCTGATAAACCTTGGTATGCTGTTTTTTATAGGGAACTCTTCTCCGCAAGAGCACGCCAATCTGCCGGTTTCTATTTCCTTGCCCGCATACCCGGCGTCTTCAAGCCGCAGTTCTCCTTTGCAATACGGGCAAGCCAATAAATCAATTAGAAATTCCTTCATCTTAATTAGTCAGGCTATTATATATAGTCTGCTCCTTCTTTAATATGATCTCTATATCGCAATTCTCCATTATATATCTTCTTGCTGATTCCGCCATATTATTCCGTAAGACAGGATCTCGCATAACAGAATCAATAGCTGTCCTGATAGAAGATGGATCAATTCCGCATAAAAACCCGTTTTCCCTATGTCTTATTAATTCACGTATCCCAGGCACATCTGCCCCTATGACAGGTATGCCGCAAGCCATTGCCTCGATCACCACTTTGGGACTGTTTTCATACAAAGATGGTAATATCAATGCATTGTATCTATTGATTATTTCCGGAAGCCTGCTGTTGGGGACAATGTTTAAAAAGCTTACATTTAAGCGATTATCCCGGACAAAATCTTCCAATGAATCCTTTTCTTCACCATAGCCTATTATATCTAAAGAATACGGAGTATCTTTAATGGCTTTAAGTACATTCAATATATTCTTCCTTGGCTCAAATCTCCCTATATATAATAATTTATTTTCTTCTTTTTTAATTGAATCCAAAGGCTTAAAAATATCCGTATCTACATAATTTCTTATTAAATGTAGTTTCTTATCTTTTATCTTAAAGGTAGTCTTTATAAATTCCAGATCTGTCTGGTTCGATATTATTATCTCATCACAAAAATGGTAAATCATCCATTCCAATACATAGATAAAAGTGTTTTTAAATAAACTAAATCTTTTTTTCCTGCGCACATACGCATTTCTATACCATTCAAAGCCGCATCTTATTATCAGTTTTTTCCTATACAAGAACTTAGCGATAAGGCCCACCCATGAGCCCTGCATCTGGTTTGTCTTGATTATATCCGCGGCCATGAATACAGCTCTGAATCTAAAAGGAATAAAAAGGCTTTTTAATATATCTATCGGCCTCCATCCCGACTTTTTCATCCTTTCATAAACCGAGAATATGCCAATAACGCCTGTTTTTCCTTTATCCTCTGCCCCGCCGTAGGTAATAAAGCTTACCTTATAGCCCTTTTCTATCAAGCGATGATAGATCAAAAGCTCTCTGTCTATCAGGCCTTTTTGATCCCATTCTTTCAAAGAAACACCATATGTAAATAAAAGCAATATATTCATGGTTTATATTAACCTTTTCTGATAAAAAAAACTATGACAACATAACGATTCACAATCAGTTATAATTAAACTCATTTTTTATAAGAAAATTAAACAACACATCTGCTTTAACCAAATTTGCTTCTGCTAATGAATGTTCTGACGCCCCGGGCACTTCAGATGGCTTGTAACACCAAAAAGCATTATAGCTACTAACAGCTTTAGTTTCATTATTCAATAAACTTAAAAAGAAATTATTCATATCATTATGAATGCCATCTATAAAGCAATCATTTTTTTTATCAATATCAGGAGCTATATTGATAAAAAAAATAACATTATAGACATCTTTAGCATGATAGTTTTTAAATTGAGCTATGTCTTTTTCTAAAGAAATTATAGCTTCTTTTTTGCTATGACTATATCGCCTATCTGATATTGGAGGCAACGGAGTATTCTGCGCAATATGCTTAAACCTGAAATTAGATAAATCTGTTTTCTCAATCTCATTATCAGGCATAGAAAGAAGTTGTGTTTCATATTCGCACTGTGTTTTATCTGCTACTCTCAAATTGGTTATAACATTGAAAGCAAATCGCATTTTAGTATATAAATAAAATTTCTTTTTTAGAAAACTTTTTACCTTATAAATTATTCCTGGCATTTTTTGTTTTGGATGATAGTCCCAGGCTATTAAATCATTTTCATAAAACCCCACTATTACCAAATCTGGTTCGGCTTTAGGGCCTATTTCTTCCAATGTTTTAAGTTCTAAATTAGAGTCATATCCAGGAACGCCGAGATTCCATACCTCCCATTTCACTTTATTATTCCATTTTACCAAATTCTGTTTAAGTAAAAACGGCCATGTTTCTTCAAATTTACATCCATGCCCAAAAGTAACAGAATCGCCCAGCACAATAATACGAAAAGTATTATTTCCTTTTTCAAATGAATAATCTTGATTATCCCGAAATCCTAAATTATTTATCTTTAAAGGCTGCCCGGCATAATACCCTTTATAGTTCGGGGCTAGCACTTCTATTCTTACTGGATGAGTTAAAACTAAGCCTGGAACTCCCTGTTTTTTATCCCAAGTTAACCTAGTAAAAAGCTCTAAAACAAATAAAATAACTATAAAAAAAGGTATAGTAACAAACAGGGTATTTTTAACGACGCTTTTTAATTTCTGCACAATTTTACCTTATTAAAATTACCTCTTGCGACCCCATTCCTCCAGAGAAATATTATACGTAAAAAGCAGTGTTATGTTCATTTTGTCCCGACCACTGTCCAGCTGTAATTCCTGCGACTCTTGATTTTTATATCCAGGAATCTACCTGATAAAAGATTTAATGCCTCTTCATGTTTATAGTATTTAGCATAATTAGGGTTCAGTTGATCAAAAATGGTAAGCCTGCGATGTCGCGGCTCCAGCTTCATCAATACCTTGGAATATTCAGCAAATGGCAGTTTAAATCTGGCACATAGGTGCATATAGGCTATTAAAGGTACATCCATCATCCTTACAATAATCCTGAGAACCGTATCAGGAATACGGGTTGTTACGAAACGCATGATTTTTATGGCATTTACGTATATCTCTATGCCTTCATATCCGTATAACCATACAACCATACGGCCTCCTTTGCGTAAGGCATTATAAGCAGAAGTAATAACCGTTTTCGGATCCAGTATATGATGTATACTGCCTATACAGAAAACAAAATCCAGATCTCCATAGGCTTGCAAGTCCCCGCCTTTTATTTTAAGGCAAGTTACCTTATTTGGATCCGAGACGTTCTGTCTTAATATATTAAACGACTCTGACGGCTCTACTGCGAACACATGTCTGACACCCGATTCCAGCAGAATATTGACAATGCGCCCTGTACCACTGCCTATCTCAGCTACCCTGGCTCCTTTTAAATCCTCAATCCTCAATAGAGGGGATATGATGTCTTTAAAAAGCTCCATGGATGCATAATAGCCGCTATTCTCTTCATGCTGTTTCCATTGATCTCCAAAATCCCTGATTGTTTTTTCTGATACACGCGACATTAAGCTTCCCATTTCAGATAGAGGTGCTGTCAAAAAAAGATACCACAGAGAACACAGAGATTTTTTATAATAAAAGCTCTCTGTGTCCTCATAATATTAGTCTTTTTATCCCTTCTTTAAGCCTCTCGGACCTCTTCCACCTCGTAAATGGACTAACAAAGTTATCTTGTCCACCTACGAGGTGGAAGAGATAACTTTAAAATTCCGTATAATAAACTAACTGCGGAGATCACAGAGATCTTTTTAAATTATAGTTTTTCTCTGTGCTCTCTGTGGTTTCTTTAGCGTTTTTCAATTCAAAGATATATATGTTATTCATCTTGTATACAATCCTTTGATGTTCTTTTAATTGGAATCCTGCTTCAAGGCATAAACGCAATATCTCTTTGGTAGTCATGCCTCCGACCTCTCCATTTTTCATGCCCCCTCGATGTTTATCTTCGCTATACCACCATAATAAATGCGCTATCTCTCCTATTACAGGGCCTATCATTGTTATAATAAGTCTTCCTTCCGGCTTTAATAAGCGCCTTGCTTCGCTCAAGGCCTCTTTTCTGGAAACTATATGATTCAAAGAAGCCACAAAAGTCACTGTATCAAACGTATGATCTTCGAACGGCAAATTGGCAACATCCTTTATTATAATAGCTCCTTTGCCTAAATCTCTGTTATCAACGCCTAAGCCATTAGAATAAATATTTACCAGCGTATTGTCTCCACATCCTATATCAATCAGCCTGCCTCTGACATGCGGCAATACATTAAATACGCGTTCCTGCCGCAAGGATGTCAAACCAAGTCTTTCGCAGATATTGTCTGGTAAAAGGACCAAACGAAGCGGCATGCATATAAAATCATATATTATTTTAAGAACGGTTTTTTTCATAAAGGTGGTATTTTGTAATTATCCAATTTAAGTTTCTTAGCTAATAAAGCGCAATCTCTAGATACATTATCCTTTGCGTAACTTTCTTTATAAAGGGCCTCTTCCCTGCTCATCAGCCCCTGCCGTATAATATTAGAATAAACCATACCATTGCTTGTTATGCCGTATTTCATCAAATGATCAAAGTCAGACAAGCAATGCAGCAGACAATCGAATCTTTTGTCTGTCCCTGTCGGATTTTTCCAATCCAATTCTTCTTTTATGACCCTGACGATTTCCTCCTCCGGCAGCATTATATAATTCGAAAAACGTATGATAGTGGTATTCTTGGAGGCAAACGGGCCTGCATACCCAAGGGGCGGCCTTACGGTTTTGGAAACACCCATATGTTCATTAAGCTGTTTATTACAATTTCTATACTTAAATAAATATCTGTACTTAACAAAATCCAAATCATACAGCCTATATCTCAGTATAGGCTCTACCCTGTTTCTTAATTTCTTTACGATTGATTTTAACTTTGATTTTTTTATTTTGTTCCTCAATACAGGGACATGCTCCAAAGACGATCCCCCATCTAAAATAATAGGTACATCATTATCATTTGCGAAACCTATGGTCACTGCCTGCAATACAGGAACGCATCCACCGCATCCAAGGACAAAAGAACCGAGCCGTTCTGACAGCTTAAGCATGATTTCCAGCCTCTTCATCTGTAGTCTCCTGTCAGCCTTTTTAAAAACCAGGGGGACATTGAGTATCCTGCAAGTGTTTTTCATATTCTCTATGGCTAGATCAGACTGCATACCTGAATCATAATTAACCGCGACAGCCTTAAGATTCAATTTTTTAACCGCGTAATACAATATAAACGAGCTGTCCTTGCCCCCGCTTATCGGCACTACGCAGTCATATCGACTACCTTTCTTAAGGGAATTTACCAATCCTGCCAATGCACCTTCTTCTAAGACTGCGCGGTCAGAATGTGCCAGGCAAAAATTACATATCCCCTGCTCGTCAATATTGACCTCTGGATATCTATCCGGCAGAATACATCTTTTGCAATATATGGTTTCCTTCTTATTTCCCTGCATATCAAAAACTCTCCTTAATATTATCTATCTTTTCCCTGTTGCAGGATAAAAAAGCCGACACAGGGGTATATATGTGGCAATTCCTGCATATAGAAGGCATATCACCTTTTAACCAATTTTGCCTCATAGATCTCAATTTTTCGCCCCTCCATATATCATCCAGAGAATCCTTGTATACATTGCCTATGATCAGGCTGGCCTCTAGATCAGTGCACCAGCAGATACCAGCATCTCCATTAGCCAATATAATAAATCCATTATATAGCTGAGAGCATGGTTCTATTCTATTGTTTATCTTTCTAAAGGAATGCCCCTTGGGAAGTTCCTTTTCAGTAACAACACCTGTCCAATTGCCATATTCCTCCAGTATCTCAATATTAGCGCCGTATAAACCAACTATACGTTTATAATCGCTGCTTCCATAAATATCCCTGTAAGGCTTCTCTCCCCTCGATGTAATCACGATCTTTACCGGTTTTCCCAGCCTATTGTTCTCTTTGAACAGTTTTTCTATATTGCTGATTACGATATCATAGGAGTCTACTCCGAACATGCGTTTATACATTTCTTTATTACCAATGCATGTAGAGACATAGACCCTATTTATCCCTGAAAGCAAAAAATCCGTGATATTAAAATTATCCAGCCCTATCAGATTTGTAAAGAGATATATATGTCCTATCTCCCTTTCTTTCCTGGCCATCTTAATCTTATCTATTAAACTTTTATCAACTAAAGGATCTCCTACGATAGGGGTAAATTTTAATTCGCCTCCTCCATATTCCACGTATTTATCTAGAAAATACCTGAATTGTTCGTTTGATAAAATATATTTTTTCCTTTTCTGATGGCGATAACCGCAAAAAATGCAGTTCGCGTTGCAGATATTGGTAGCCTCCACGGCAAGTTTCATAATGCGGTTTTCCGCAATTGCCAGAAGTCTTTCTTTTTCTCCGGTCTTTAACCTGTTTTTTCTGGAAAACAATAGATTTCTTAAAAATCTCTTAAACATACCGCCCAAATCTCCCCGAATCTGATGAAATATTCTTCTAATCTAAAACAGCCCCGCTTTAATTCGTCCTTAAATATGTCCAGCGTATACTCTATCTTATGAGTAGGGTCTAATAGATACGGCAGGCCTAATTCCTTTCTATATAAGGTCACCCAGTCACGGTCTATCATAGGAACGCGCACGATAATCTTTTCAGTGATTTTGCTTAACTTCTGCAAAAGCCCTGCTCTATCCTCTATATGCTCCAACACGCTAGAAAGTATAGCTGCGTCAAATCTAGAACTCTGAGGCATATTTCCGATGTCATCCAGAATATATTTTATGTTTTCCTTTTTATATTTTTTCAAGCAATGTTCTATATGTTCTCTGTTTATATCTATGGCTGTCACAAATGCAGCCTTCATGGCTAGATCAAAACTCAATGCCCCGTTTCCACAGCCCACGTCTAAAACTCTGTCGCCTTCCTTGATATTATCTACGAAAAATTTATGGTAATCCATTAATCTATGTTTTGGATGTAGCCCTCCCTCGCTAAAAGCAGCGTATCTTCCCAACATCGTGTATATCTTATGATGCACCCTTAATAAAAATAAAACTATTTTTCTTGAAATAGACCTATTTGACAATACCTTATTTAGAATACCCATATCTCTCTCCCTATGCCTCTATTTATCAATTCCCTGTCTTTCTTCTCAAATCCTTTATTAAAATAAGAGGCCACGATATATACCGCTAATCCAGTTAAAAAGACACAAACAAGAGAAAAAATACCGTTGGGCAACCCTTTTAGCGCAAACAGTACAGCGCACATCGCCAGGATATTCAGACCAAACCTGGTAAATGAACGCCAGGGATAACTGATGTTCAAGCCTCTTTTGATAATTATGTGGAACACGACTATTAAGGCTATGCCAGAGACCCCAGTAGCCAAGACCGCTCCCTTTGCTCCATATATAGGGATAAGGATTATATCGCCTATTAAATTTAATCCTCCAAAGAGTATTGATATTAAAAATAGCCGTTTTTTCTCAAGCGTATATATAATCGAGCTGTAGGAATACAAAAATTGAAGTAGTGTTACAAAGAATAATGACAGGATAAACAGATCTTTATTTTCCAGATAACTAACATTAAATACATATTTTATTATTCCGTCCGAAAGGATCATAAAAGATAGAAATAAAGGCACCATTGTAAAAAAAGTCAAACGGCTGATGAACGAAAAGAAATATACCAGGTCCTTATTGCTTTTCGTAGCAGCATATCGACTCACTACGACAGGAGTCAATAAAGACCTCAGCGCGCTTGCTGGAGACAGCCGCATAATAGTAAGAGGTATGCCGAATGCAAAGGAATACAGCCCTACTGCTTTAGGCCCGATAAAGTAAGACAATAGAAATATATCAGCTGAGCGGTCTGTAAAAAAATAGGCTATGTTTGCCAGGTATACATAGCCGCTGAAACTCATAAATCTCTTTAACGGAAGATTTTTATTGACCTTGGACATCAGAACAGGAAGGCATAAAATCTTCCTATAAACCTTATAAAAATACAACAGGAATAATGCCACCTCTATAATCAGCCATGCCAATACTATGCCATACAGGCCGTACCCTAAGACTATGGATAGAGCAAATAAACCTAATTGAAGCGCCTTGCAGATTATGTTAATTATATTTAAATATCTGTTTTCCAGCATAGCAGGCAAGGCACCATCTCCGAGCAGCTTTGATTCAACATTGAAAAACGTGATAAGGAGCGAGGCAAGGACGCAGAGTTTCCAAGCATGCGGGATATTGAATACAAGCAGCAGCTTATCAATGCTCACCAAAAAGATAAGCACAAACAAAACATCGGCCAAAAACCTGAGCAGCATAGACCCTATAATTATGTTTTTCTGCACATAGATATCATTTTTTTGCCTGTATTCCGGAAGATATCTCTGGATTGCCTGAGTAATACCGAACGCGGTAATAAGGTTCGCGACGATTACAAGCGACCATAGAAAATTATAGATACCATATTCTTCTATAGTCAGTTTTTTAATCAGATATACAGAGGTAAAAAAACCTAAAATGGCGGTAGACGCCAAACCCGCGTATTGATATGCAGCCCCCTGGAAACTTTTCTTTAATAGCGTCATTCTTTTTTATCCTGACAATACCACCTGGAAAACCACTCTTCCAATACGGCGACCTGCCAGATCTTTGCGTCAAGGTGATTCTGTCCGATATCCCCTGATTGGATTTTTGCCCACGATGCCTTATCAATAATCCCGGAGCTCAATAAACGTCCTTTATTTATGCCTTTCAGCATATCGCCTACGGGCCAGTATTGATGTATCGGACAGCTGAATCCCTGCTTTGGTTTATTTAAAATATCCTTCGGGACTTTGTCCTTTATGAGTTTTTTCAGTATATATTTGCTTGTCTTATCTCTTATGCATAGATCATCCGGCAGCGAGAACGCGAACTCAACAATACGATAATCCAGAAAGGGCGGCCTTACTTCCAGCGAATTGGCCATAGAAGCCCGGTCAACCTTTGTCAGTATATCGTCCGCCAAAAAGGTTACCGCGTCTATATATTGCCAGCGTTTATGCGCGGAAAGGTCCTTTCTGTAATGTCTGCGGTAAATATAATTTTCTGATTCAGGGAAATCTTCGCTTTTTACCGCAGGAAAAAGCCTTTTTAATTCCCTGACAGTAAACCTGGGTGATGTCATCTGGCGATATAGCCCAAAGGCATCTCTTGTATGGCTTAATATGCTGCCCCTCCCCTTTAATAGTTTTAACGCGGGATAAAAAAGACAGGCAAGCGGTTTCCATCGCATTAATCTTTTATGCCTCTCATACCATTTATAACCGCCGAAAAGCTCATCTCCGCCATCGCCGGACAAAACTACTGTTGTATGTTTTTTAGCGATCTTGCTGACCAGGAAAGTAGGGATAATGGAGCTGTCCCCAAGCGGTTCATCAAAGTAATTAAAAATATCTTTTAATCGCTGTATGTTCCCAGGACTTACTATGTCTTCGCTATGTGTTGTTTTAAAATGCCTGGCTACGATAGCCGCGTCTTTTAATTCCGATCTTTGAAAATCATGAAAACCAATGCTGAATGTATTTATATGTGGGGCTGCGGAGGCGGCGTACGAGGTTATTGCCGTAGAATCAATCCCGCCGCTTAGCAATATCCCTATAGGTACATCGCTTATCAAATTATAAGATACGGAAGATTTTATAAGGGAGTCCAGGCATTCTACGGCATCGTCTTCCTTCCAGCGTTTCTGCTCCAATGGTATTTGCCAATAACGCCTCTTGGTCAGCAAATTACCAGCCTTGTTATATATCAGATAATGCCCTGGTTCCAGTCTGAAGATATTTTTCCATATTGAGCATTCGCCCGGTATATAACGGTATATAAGATAGGAAAAAAGCGCTGGGTAACATATATCTTTTTTATAAAAAGGGAGCTCTATTATGGCCTTGGGTTCGGAAGCAAAAACAAAATTGTCAGCCTGATGCAGGTAATAAAGAGGCTTTATTCCAAGCCTATCGCGGGCAAGGAAAAGATTCTGCCTGTTTTCATCCCAGATAGCGAAACTAAACATGCCATTTAGGCGCTTCAGGCATTCTGTTCCCCACTGCTCATATGCATGAAGTATGGCTTCAGAATCAGTCCTGGACTTAAATCTGTGTCCATAACCGATCAAATCCTTTCTAAGTTCCTCAAAGTTATAGATCTCGCCGTTAAAAGTCAGCCATATAGAACCATTTTCGTTTGACATAGGCTGTTTCCCTTTTTCAGAAAGATCTATGATAGCCAGCCTATTATGCGCCAGATAGACCCCGAGTCTCTCATTAAGATATTCTCCGAACGCGTCAGGTCCCCTGTGTCTCTGCGTCAAAGCGTATTTAGCCAGATCACGGACTGAAGAAGGGCCTATAAAACCAAAGATACCGCACATTTTAACGTTTCCTTATATTATTTTCAGGCTATTCAAAAAAGCCTTTAGCCTGCCCGGCCTTCGTTCCTTATATGCAGGCAAGACAACAGCCGGACTTCCAGAGCCTTTTACAAAGAAAATTCTGTCAAAACTATTTTTTAATCTTTCAGCAGCAGACGTATAAAAGAAGCCCGCTATGATTTCATGAAAATCAACTACGATACCTTTAAACAGCCTTACTGTCGTTTCTCTTTGCGCGCCTCCAAAAAACATGACAGCCCTTTTTGGCTTATATTTTTTCAAAATACCCCTGATACTGCCAGCATTGCTTTTAGTAAACTTCACTTTTCTTGTTTTACTTTCAAAGCATTGTGTCAAATATTCCTTATTCTCCCCTTTAATTTCTCCAGCACATATAAGCATGTCTGCCTGAAAATCCTCCAACGCCCCATATACCGCGTCATACAAACCATTTTCGAATCTATTTCCGTGCCTTTTAAGAGACGCGGCAATAAATGATCCCATTGAAGTCAAAGAAAATTCCCGGTATAACTCATGCCAATAGTCCCACATCTCTTTACCCAGATCCTTCGGCCTGTTCTTTGTAAACGGCTTCCCTTCTAAGATAATAGGATGCCATCCTGTTTTATAATGGATTACATGCGTATCTCCTGTAATAGGGCAACTATTAGTTTCGTTCAGATACTTACAAGCCACTCCCTTAAATCTGACTGTTTCTCCGTCTATAACCCTCTCAAAAGAAGCATCGTAATTTGATGAATCAAGCAATATTGCCAGAGTATGCTGACTCCCGCCGCCGTTCATCTTATGGGCAAGTCGAAGTTTTTCTTCATCGTGGACAATCTCTTCTGTAAGGGCCAGCCATTTTTTCATAAAAACGCGGCCTGATTTATTATTATTAATGGCTACCATTCCTGCGTTAAGTGGGGTTTGCTCTCGTTTCCAGGTATACATAACATCGTAACTGTCATCTATGAAATTGGCCATGTTCTTACAAAGCGCTGCATCACAATCAAGAAAAAAAAGAGATTCCTCAGGATACAGCTCGCACGCCTTAAACCAATGACGAAGCCGCAGAGGTATCTTCTGAAGGATATAATCTTCCTCTATAATCTTCGGATTTTGAATAAACTCATAAACCGGGAACCTATCCCTTAAAATTAAGACCTCATGATCAGGAAGATCGTCATAAAATATAGCCACCTTTTCGTAAGGATGATATTGTTCTATGCTCTGAAGAAGAACAGAAGCAAATGGAAGATAATAAATCCCATATACAGTAGTTATAAATCTCATTCTTGACATTCTCCTTTGTGCCTTTTAAAATTTATTACACCTAATATTCTTTTTGGTATTTTTAAAAAAATACGCATCAAACTTTCTGCCAGGCATTTTAATCTGTATATAAAAACAGTTTTCCTGTGTTTTTTCTTGTAAAATAGGCAGTCCTTATATGTTATTCCATTTATGTATTTAACTCCTATATTAATAAAAAAATAACCTAGCTTTTTATTTTTTTTAATACAGTTCTTGGTTCTTGCTTTCAATCCAGGTTCTATAAAATCATGAAACTCGACTGATATCTGTTCTATCTTGTCAAAATCTTCTTTTGAAAATCTCTCGAGCACATCCCATTCTGCGCCCTCTATATCCATCTTTAATAAATCTATTTTTTTAATACTATACATAGAGAATATATCGTTTAGCGTAAACATCTTTACATTTATTTCGCTCTTAACCTTGTTTAATTCGCTGAATGACCTGAATAATGAACTTGAGCTTGGTGATTCGCTTAAATAGAACTTGATACCATCTCTTGGTTCGCCTCCAATAACTGCGTTCACCACCTTCACCGCATCATTGTCTTTGAAAAAGTCTTTTAGTTCTACGTTTAATTCCGGATTTCCTTCAACTAAAACAAGCATTGAATAACAGCATTTTTCTGCTATTTTTTTTGAAAAATTCCCCCTGCTTGCGCCCAGATCCACAACAACAGACCCTCTGTCTAGATTGTTAATAAAAGTATGGCGCGCTACAGATTCGATTTTTGGGTTCAGATCTTTCATTTCTGCACCAGGGATAGATAAACATCTCTATACTTTTTAGCCAATTGTTCTATAGAAAAATAATCTATGATCCTTTTTCTGGCTTTAATGCCCATTTCTTTAGCTAGATCTGGCTTTTCTAGCAGCCGAATTAATGTTGAATACAATCCATTAATATCCCCTGGCTCAAAAAGCAGGCCGTCTGAGTCGTGCGTGATCAGATAATCCTCTATTACTCTCAGACGAGATGAAACACATGGCAATCCAGAAGCCATCGCCTCCATAAGGGAGTTTGGCAGGCCTTCTCTGAAAGAAGGCAATACGAATATATCAGCGGCTTTATAATATCTTTCTATATCCAGGGCCTTCTCTATAAATAAGACCTTTTCTTCCATCTTATTGATTTCTATCTCTTTCTTTATACGTTCTATTATTTCCTTTTTTATCTCAAAATAGCTGGTATCTGTTGATCCAATAAACAATAGCCTTAAATCCTTATCTTTAAAATCAGTTGCTATATTCTTATACGCCTCAAAAAGAACATCCACGCCTTTATCTTTAGAAAAAAATCCGACAAATAATATAATAAACGCCTCTTTATGCAATTTTAAGCTTTCTCTTAATGTATATTTCTCGTCGAGGCTTTTAGGAGGGCAAAATCTTTCGGTATCTACTCCGTTGGGAATAGTCAACATCTTATCCTGTGAGATACCCGAATCTAAAAGCCTCTGAGACATTGCTGGATTCACGCTAATATAAAAATCTGCCTTAGAAAAAAAGAACCTTTTCAATTTGCCAAATCTTCTATTACCTATTGAAGTAGGGTCGTCATCCCCTAAAGAAGTGATTTTCTGTATAATCTTTTTTCTGAATATCTTTGCCAATAATATCATGAGCAATGTCTTGCTGGAAAAGCCATGCAGATGAATGATGCCTACTTTATTTCTTATGCCCAAAAATACGCGAACAAACTGTAAGGCCGCTATAAATTTGGCTGTAATACTCATGTCTCCTACGTATATCCTTTTTATGTATAAATCAGAGTTTTTATCCTGCAATAAAGGATCTTTAGTGGTGGTCAAAACAAAAAATCTTAAGTTGCTGTCATATTTTAAAGCATTCACCAAAGTACGGCATTGTAGCCCGCCACCGCTTATCTCAGGATAAAAAACCCCTGTAAGCATGCAAATGCCTAAAGTTTTATCTCCCCTGACGCTCATTGGCGAAACAAAGGTCCTATAAAGTACTCCTTTTATGAAATGACCGAGTGCTAGCTTTTTCATTCCCATCTTGTTAAAAAAATTGCTATATCTAAAAAATTCGTCTGCAATAAATCTATCGGACAATGAACGAGTATCTGCAATGATACCCTTGCCTTTTTTTATTCTAAACAGGCAATCCCACTGTTTTGCCTTGTCTTTCACGCTCCTTGCGTTTTCGTGCAATCTCAACGTATATAAAAATTCAGGAATATTCGCTAATTTATAATTCCTGCTTATCGTCAGCCATAAGGCATAATCCTGCGAACATTCATATTGTTCAGGATATAAGCATGCCTCCTTGATATTCTTTTTCCTGAACATCACTGAACCATGGCAAAAGCAATTGACCTCTTTCAGCCACTTTTTTATTTCACTGTCTTCCACAGGCATTCTAAATCTATATAAAAGCCTGCCTTTTTCGTCAACCATCCTGTAAAAGGCCCCGGAAACAGCTATCTCCTCATTATCCTGCATAAACGCTATCTGCTTACCCAATCTATCAGGCATAGATATATCATCCGCATCCTGACGCGCAATATATTCCCCCTGAGCCTCTTTTATGCCAATATTAAGGGATTTAGAAAGGCCGACATTCTCTTTATTTTTTATAACGCGTATTCTATTATCTATTTTCTGATAACTGTTCAATATTTCAAAAGACCTGTCTGTTGAACCGTCATCTATGATTAAAAATTCGAAATCCTTAAAACTCTGGTCGAGGATAGATCTGATACTTTCATCGAGATATCTTTCGCTGTTATATGCGCTCATAAGAACACTGAGCTTCGGAGCATTCATGGACTTATCCTCTTTATTATTTCAAGATATCTAGGTGCGTTTGCTTTTACTGAAAACTTTTCTTCTGCTGTTATTCTTCCAGCCGAACCTATTCTCTGCCTCAATTCATGGCTATCGATCAATATTGACAATTTTTCTATCCATTCATCTTCTGTCTTCGCCAGATACCCATTTATTCCATCCTTTACGATATCTCTGTTCGCGCCCACATCAGACACAACACAGGGAACGCCCACGCTCATGTATTGGATAGTCTTAAAACCTGTTTTACCTCGTATCCATTCATCCTCAGGTAAAGGATATACACCTATATCCAGAGACTGAAACTGTCTTATATCGTCTTTCAAATTCCACTCTAAATTAACTATATTCACTCCGTCTATCCTTATATCGTAATTCGACGCGCCTATTATCTTTAAATCAAATTTGTGATTTTTAGCAAGGCCTAAAAATACAGGTTTTAACGCTTCGAGATAACGCGCTGTGCTGTGGCTGCCTATCCAACCTATTGTAAGGTTTCCCTCTGGCTTTTTAACGTCGGGTTTAAATCTCTCCGTATCCACAGATGTAGGAATTGCTGTTACATTTTTATTATACTTTCTCGCATAATCAGCGAGATATATATTGCATGTTATTACATGACTGCTCATTTCTATAAGTCTCTTTATTTTTGACGAACATTTCAAAAATTTTAAAAATTTGTTCGCGGAACTAGTAACACCCATGTATATGGCATCGTCAAGATCATATATAATCTTCCTGCCCAATTTTGAAAATAGCCATTCGAATATAGGCGGGCCTAAAGGAAATACCTCAAGGTGTATAAAAACAATGTCGCATTTTGCTGCGGTAAAAATATCAGAAAACCTCTTAA
>JAHIRR010000221.1 GCA_018818505.1 Candidatus Omnitrophota bacterium
ATCATGGATACCCAGACGCAGATAATCCCTTTGCGCACAAAGGATTTTTCTTCGACCATGAAGGCCGCGGAATTTTTATTCAATGAAGGCATTTTCGCGCCAGGCATCAGGCCGCCCACAGTAGCCAAGACAAAATGCAGGATACGCACGTCTTTAATGGCCACACACACTAAAGAGCAGATAGAAAGGGTCATAGATGTACTTAGGAAAGCAAAGAATAAAGGGCTTTTTTGTAACAGGAACTGACACAGGCGTTGGCAAGACTGAAGTCGCGGCCTATCTTGCAGGATTTTTGTCAAAAAAAGGTTTTAAGGTAGGCGTGATGAAGCCCATAGCAACAGGAGACAGCAGCGACGCTAAGGTATTGAAGGCAGAGCCAGTAGTTTTGTTTAAATTGCCTTTGGCTCCGCTGGTGGCTGGTAAGGTGAATAAAAGGAAAATATGGGAGGCGTTTGAGAAACTAAAGACTGAGAATGACATCGTTATAATAGAGGGTATTGGCGGAGTCATGGTACCTATATCTGGAAAAGGCAGGAAGGCGTTTTACGTCTTGGATATGATGTCGAAGATGAAACTCCCAGCTATTATAGTGGCAAGGCCGAACCTCGGCACAATAAATCACACGCTCATGACAGTGAAACTCTTACAGAGTAAAAAGATAAAGATAGCAGCCATTGTATTTAATCATACATCACGTATAAAAAATGATATATCCATAAAGACAAACCCGAAGGTTATCGAGAAATTATCCGGAGTAAAGGTTTTTGGCATAATGCCATATACTAAAAATAGAAATAAAAGGAGGATAAAATGGCTAAGGCGTATATCTTCATTGTAGGATTTCTCTGTGCATGGGTTTTATTTTCAAAAATAGCAGTCGGTCAGTCTTCAATGCCATCAAATGTGACATTTTCAGGAGAGAGTAATGTAATATATTTTTTAGACAGGGACACTGCCACACTTTACAGATACAATACACAGGGCAAATTGACACGTTCATATGTTATAAAGGAGCTTGGCAAGGACTTGCAGTCCAGGTAAGAAGGTGTTAAAATAAGTGAGGACGCGACTTACGGAACGGAGTGAACGTAAGTCGCTGTCCGAACTTACCCCGCCCTTTTGTTTAAGGCGTTTCGCTGATAAATAGGCGATACGCAATGTATATTGATGATGTATTTCGAGCGCTAAACGCACTAAACAAAAGGGCGGGGTCAAATTCGGCCGAATCACTTACGTCAATCAAAGATTGACGTAAGTGATGGTCTCATTTGATGAAGATCAAAGGAAAATTTCTAACAACTGGAATAGGCAGCCTGCCGCTTCTTGATGCAAAGAAGGGGACAGAACTGGTGTGCAAAA
Organism: Candidatus Omnitrophota bacterium; assembly: GCA_018818505.1. The sequence goes on from JAHIRR010000221.1 coordinate 1,360, forward strand.
ATTTTGACATACCATTCTGGCCCCAGCTTCCAAAAAAAGGCTTTAAGGAGAATATGTATACACAGTTTGCTATAGGCCTACCTTCGTTGGTTATCGACGAGAAAAATCGAAAAATCCATGTTGATAGCACAAAGGATTTGAGCGAGGAACTGGGCAAGCTCTACGAGGCCTATATATCAGAGGATTATACTTCACTTGGCTTTACAAAGGATTTTGCTCAAGGGTTTTATGCATTTTTAGATGCAGGGAAAAAGTTTGATTATATAAAGGGCCATGTTACAGGGCCTGTGAGTTTTGGTCTTGGCGTTACAGATGAAAAAGGAAAGTCTATAATATACAATGACACGCTTAAAGAAGCGCTTATCAAACTCCTGGAGATAAAGGCTAGCTGGCAGATAGATAAATTAAAGGAATTTTCCAAAAACATCATAATATTTATAGATGAGCCATACCTTACCAGTTTTGGTTCCAGTTATGTAAATTTAGAACGCCAGGACGTAATCTTAGCGCTCAATGCAGTCATAGATAAGATCCACGCAAAAGGCGGCCTTACTGGCATTCACTGCTGTGGCAATACAGACTGGTCGCTGCTTGCAGAGACGTCAGTTGATATAATAAATTTTGATGCGTATTTATATGCGGAGAGCCTTTCGCTATATCCTAAAGAGATAACAGAATTCCTAAAAAGGGGAGGATATCTCGCGTGGGGCATTGTCCCTACATCTGATTCAGTATTAAAAGAGGATGAGAAATCCCTTTTTAATAAATTATCCAAAGAAATAACGAACCTGGAGAAAAAAGGAGTCCCCCGAGATTTATTGATCTCTAATTCTTTGCTTACCCCAAGTTGCGGCATGGGCACGCTTTCTGAAGAATTGACTGAAGATATAATAACAAAGCTTACCAAAGTTGCACAATTGGCAAAGAAAATTTAAAAACCTCGGAGGTTGCCGTAGGCAACCTCCGAGGTTAGTAAAGGTTGCATGAAGACTAGAATTCTCGCATTAGGCGCGCAGTCCAAAGGCAGTTTTTGCCTTATTAAAAATGGAAAACTACATGTTTCAAACTCCTTCGGAGATTTGAGTGAAGCGGAGAATTTTCATCGCTTTGAAAAAGAGGTAAAGAAAATAAAACCAAAGATCGTGGCTTGTGATCTGCATCCGGATTATTCCTCAACTAAGTTGGCTAAGAAGCTCATAGCTCATAGCTCATTGCTCATAAAGGAGATTCAGCATCATGAGGCGCATGTGGCGAGCTGCATCGCGGATAATAATATTAAAGGTAAGGTAATAGGGGTAGCGTTCGACGGCACTGGATTTGGCCGAGACGGAAATATTTGGGGCGGAGAATTTTTTATAGGCACTATTAAAGGCTTTAAGAGAGCATCGCATCTAAAATACGCTCCCATGCCAGGCAGCGAAGCAGCAGTTCGAGAGCCCTGGCGCATGGCCTTCAGCTATCTTTATACCCTGCGCAACCTCGGAGGTTGCCAAAGGCAACCTCCGAGGTTGCGCAGGGTTGAGTTAAAACTTCTCACACAGATGATAGATAAAGGTATAAATTCGCCTCTTACTTCTAGCATGGGCAGGCTTTTTGATGCGGTTGCATCGCTTGTTGGGATATGCGATGTGTCAGAGTATGAGGGTCAGGCAGCGGTTGAGTTGGAAAGGGCTATTAAGCGACAAGCAACAAGCGACAAGGGACAAGGGAGGTATAATTTCACATATAAGGATAATATTATTGATTGGACGCCTGTTATTAAAGGTATAGTTAAGGATTTAAAGGCCAAGAAGAGCAAGGGTGAGATTTCGCTAAAGTTTCATAATGCGGCATGTCATATGATAAAGGATGTTTGCGTTACACTCAGAAAGAAATATAAAATAAACAAGGTCTGCATGAGCGGAGGGGTGTTTCAGAATAAATATTTGACAAAGAATGCGCCCATGCTTTTGAAAAAAGAAGGATTTAAGATTTATTTACACAAACGCTTACCCGCGCATGACGGAAACATTGCGCTGGGACAATTAATATTAGCCGGGGCATGACATGTGTTTAGCTATACCAATGAAGATCAAAAAAATAGAAGGTAACAGGGCTATAGTATCCAGCGGCAGTGTGGAGCGGAGGATCGCCATAGACTTTCTGACAAATTCGAAGATAGGCGATTATGTAATGGTGCACGCAGGTTTTGCAATAGAAAAGCTCGACCCTAAGCAGGCAGAGGAAACACTTGAAATACTTAGACGAATTTAGAGATAATAAAATTGCCAGAAGGATCTCTATGGCCATTTTCGAAAAGGCCAGAGGCCTGGATTCTGTAAATCTAATGGAGGTATGCGGCACACATACAATGTCTATCTGTAAATCCGGCATCCGCGAGATGCTGCCTGAACATATAAATCTTATTTCAGGTCCGGGATGCCCTGTGTGCGTATCGCCAAAGTCTTATATTGATAAGGCAATAGCATTTTCCAGATTGCCGGATGTAATCCTGGCTACATTCGGAGACATGTTAAAGGTGCCTGGCTCTAATTCCAGTCTGGCAGAAGAGAGAGCAAATGGCAGTAATGTAAAAGTCGTATATTCCTGTTTAGATGCAGTAGACATTGCTGAGAAAGCGCCTGATAAAAAGGTAATATTCCTGGGTATAGGTTTTGAAACCACCTCACCCACAGTTGCGGCAAGTATAGTATATGCACATAAAAAAAAGCTCAAGAATTTTTTCGTATATTCAGGACATAAAATAATCCCTCCTGCAATGAAGATGCTTGTTGCCGATAATGATATAAATATTCATGGGTTCATCTGCCCCGCGCATGTAAGCGCTATTATAGGTACCTTGCCCTACAAGGCCATTAATATACCCTGTGTCATAGCAGGCTTTGAGCCCCTTGATATTTTGCAGGGTATTTTAATGCTAGTAGAGCAGCTCGCATCAGGAGAGACAAAGGTTGAGAATCAATACAAAAGGATAGTCAAAGACCATGGCAATAAAAAGGCGCTTGATTTATTAAAAGATGTTTTTAAAGTAGAGGATTCTGACTGGCGCGGCATAGGAGTCCTGCCCAAAAGCGGCATGAAGCTTTCTAAAAGATATTCCATGTTCGACGCTGAGGAGGAATTTCATTTGCCGAAGATAAAGACCATGCCTGATAAGGGTTGTATATGCGGCAGTATCCTTAAGGGCATCAAGAAACCGTCAGAATGCGCCTTATTTGCCAAAAAATGCACGCCTGAAAAACCCCAGGGCGCATGCATGGTCTCAAGCGAAGGCACATGCGCAGCTTATTACAAATATCGAAGATGACTAAAATAACATTATCTCATGGAAGCGGCGGCACACTGATGCATGAATTGATAAAAGATCTCTTTATCAAGAATCTGGATAACCCATATTTACATAATTTAGGTGATGCTGCGCTTATTGAGAGAAATCTGGCTTATACAACAGATTCTTTTGTCATAAATCCAATATTTTTCCCGGGCGGCGACATCGGAAAGCTCTCTATCTGCGGCACAGTGAATGATCTGGCTGTAAGCGGCGCTAAACCTAAGTATATTTCCTGCGGTATGATCGTTGAGGAAGGATTTGACTACAAGGATCTTGAAAAAATAACTCTATCCATAAAAGCTACCTGTAAGGTCTCAGGTGTATATATAGTTGCAGGCGATTTTAAAGTCGTTGAGAAAGGCGCAGTAGACAAGATTTTTATAAATACATCAGGTGTGGGAAAGATATATACAGACGCAAGACTTTCATCTAACCGCATAAAGCCAGGCGATAAGATTATTATTAGCGGTACTATGGGTGACCATGCCGCGGCAGTGCTTATTGCGAGAGAAGAGCTAAAGTTTAAATCAAAGATTTTCAGCGACTGCGCGCCTTTAAATGGTTTAATAGCGTCGATAATATCTAAAGACATAAAGTTCATGCGGGACCCTACTCGCGGCGGACTTGCAACCACATTAAATGAAATCGCGATGCAGTGCGGCTATAATATGAGTATTGATGAAAAAAACGTCCCGGTAAAAGAAAATGTCAGGGTCTTATGCGAGATATTAGGTTTGAACCCTCTGTATATGGCAAATGAAGGCAAGGTCATGCTGATAGTTTCAGAAAGCTCAGCATCAAAGATTTTATCTCGCATGAAAAAACATCCTCTTGGGCGAAACAGCAGAATAATAGGAGAAGTTGGCAAGCGCAAAGACAAAAAAGTTTATCTAAAGACAAAAATCGGCGGGACTAGGATTGTAGATATGCTAACAGGTGAACAATTGCCCAGAATCTGCTAAGGAACCTGGACAACTTCGTAAGTTACCCATAGGGTAACTTACGAAGTTGTCCAGGTTAAAGGAGAATCATGCATGAGATAGGCCTTGTAGACGACATAATCAGTAAAATAAAAAAGACCTCAGAGGTAAAGGGGATCAATATCCTTATAGGCGAGCTTGAGCATGTATCAGCGGATCATTTTGAGTTTCACTTTAGAGAGCGCACAAAAGGTACAGCACTTCAAAACGTAAAACTTTCCTTTAAAAAAGTCGAGGCAAGATTTAGATGTAAAGATTGTAGCACTGAATTTTCTCCGGAAGAGGGCCTGAATGGCTGTCCTGATTGCAAAAGCAAGCTAAGTGATGTAATACAAGGCGCCGGCATCAGCATAGAGTCAGTGGAATATGGAAAGATTTTATAGGAAATGGACTAATAGTAAAGATCTTATCGCGCAAGAAGTCATTGTGAGCGAGACAGATCTATTGATCTCTGCTGAGAAGGATATAAAAGAAGCTGCGGAAAAACTTATAAAAAAATTTAGGGCCCAGATAGAAGATTACATTAAAAAATATCCTGAGTTTAAGACCAGCCTTGAGCCTCTGCAACCTCCAAGGCCGAACCTCGAACAGGCCTGTTCGAGGTTCGGCCTTGGTATTATAAGGGATATGCTGGAGGCTTCAAATCTGGCAGGCGTCGGCCCAATGGCAGCTATAGCAGGCGCGATCGCAGAATACGTTGGTAAAGGCCTTCTATCCAAAACAAATCAGATTATCGTCGAGAATGGTGGCGATATATTCATAAAATCAGAAAAACAGCGCCACGTAGCAATATTTGCAGGTGATTCACCACTTTCCAGCAAGCTCTCTATAAAGGTAAAATCGCAAGATACACCATGCGGCATCTGCACATCTTCTGGCACAGTGGGCCATTCTTTAAGCTTTGGAAAAGCAGATGCATGTGTTATAATATCCAAGTCAGCAGCTTTAGCAGACGCAGCAGCAACAGCAGCATGTAACAGGGTCAAAACCAAGAACGACATAAAGCCAGCGCTAGAATTCGCGCTATCTATTAAAGGCATCCAAGGCGCATTGATAGTATTAGGCAAAGACTTCGGCGTATCCGGAGATATAGAGTTAGGATAGGCATAAAAGATACCACAGAGGACACAGAGATTTTTTATAATTTTCTCTGTGGTCTCAAAATAAAAGAAGAACTTTTGACCCGGATTTAAATCCGACCTACACGGTCGGACAGGTCTAAGGTTTTTTTGGTCTTTTTGTATATGCTGTAGCCAAAGGCTTTAAAAACAAAGAGGACACAGAGGTTTTCTGAATTTTATTTAAAACCAAAACTATATTTTTTCTCTGTGTCCTCTGTGGTTTCTTTTTATACGGAGGATAAAATGATTTCCAGGCGAATTGTGTTAAAGTTTCCGCATAGATTGCTTGATCAGCCTATAGTGTATAGGATGGTGAAGGACTATGGCCTGGAGTTCAATATATTGAAGGCATCTGTGACGCCGAATGAACAGGGGCTTCTTGTGCTCGAGCTTAGCGGCGATGACAAGGAGTTTGACAAGGCAGTGGCATACGCGAAATCCTTAGGCGTATCAGTCCAGCCGCTTTCCAAGGACATAAAGCGCAATGACAAGAAATGCACACACTGCGGCGCGTGCGTCCCAATATGCCCCACAGAGGCACTTGTGGTAAATCCCAAGACCCGCAAAGTCGAGTTCTACAACGAAAAATGCATTGCCTGCGAGCTCTGCATCAAAGCCTGCCCGCCCAGGGCCATGGAACTGCATTTCTAATCTTGAATATTAACATGCTTTATGGTATACTTGATAATAAAGAGAAATAGAGAGAAAGGCGCTATAAAAGTTTCAAAAAAACATTGACATTTTTAACTCTATTAGGTAATATTTAAATATCATCCCAGCGAGATCTTGTATCTTGTTGGCCCCGAACTCTTAGTG
>JAHIRR010000222.1 GCA_018818505.1 Candidatus Omnitrophota bacterium
AAGAGCTTATAGCGACCAGCCTATTGTTAAACTGGTGACTCGCGCCAGGCGCCATATCTGCCAGGGCCTCCCTGCGGGATTTTTGAACCAGCACCATCTTTTCCTTCTGGTGAAACTGGGCATTCTCAACCGCCAGCCCCACCTCGTTAGACAAGACCATCAGGAGATTTAGATCCTCTTGGGTAAATGCCGCATTTGTTCTTTTATGAGAAAGAACCACAAAACCTATGAGCTCATTCCGCAAAAATGATGGAATTACACTATTTGCCCTTAAATGCGAAAGAGAACTTAAGAGTTCCTTTATATGAGGAGAGCTGTCTTTTGGCGCAAAAAGCTTTACTTCTTCTGCTACAATCGGAAGTCTTCTCATATAAAGATCCTTGATCAAGGACGAGTCTTTAGAAAATTCCCTAGTTGGTTCAAAAGCAGAATCTAACTGCTGTATCGGCCTCCAGTAGTTTTTCAGTATGTACTTACCCCTTTTGACATCGAATAGATATATTGCAGCAAACTTGAGCTTCAGAATCTTAACCAACTGATGCACTATCAACTTCAAAAGATTCTCCAGGTTCGCAAACCTAAGCATGTTATGCGAAAGCCGCCTCAGGGCTTCATGGGATTTAAACTCCTCAGACCGCAGTCTCGATTCGATCCTTTTCTGGAGTGTCATATAGATAAACGGGCCAAGACTAGCCAAAAGCGCCATTAAAAATACAGGCAAAAGCCACCAGTTTGTAGTCTCTCTATAAAAATTGTGTTTAAGCATTATACCCACACCAAAAGGAAGACCCAAAACAAGGGCATAAACTATAGTAAATATACCGGCACGAGTAAGAGCGATTGTTATATCCATAAGTCTATAAACTGCTATCGTATACGTCATGAGAACAACCATGGCAGTTACAAAAATAGAACCAAAAAAGGGATATAGCTCTATTCCATAGTTCGGCATAAAGTCCAATGAGCTAAAAAAACATGTAATGAATGTTAACAATACATAACGGGAACGGTTATATTCTAATATAGATCTATCTTTTTCAGATTTACACCTACGGTATATTTTTACAAAAGGTATACATAAAACAGTGGCAAAAAAGATAAGAAATAAGTTATGGAGGAAGCCGACTCTTGTCTGATAGCCCCAATAATACTTATAAACACCAACCACAAAAGAATCTGAAGTAAACAAAAGAATAACAAAAATAACGCTTATAAAATAATTTAAAGGGACTACTACTCTATTACGAGGCAATCTCAATAGCCTATCGATAAAATGATAAAATAGCGGCGGTATAAAAATTACACCAACATATACAATCTTACACCAAAAAAATGCAAGCTCCTGGTGTTCAATATTATAAATGATGAAATAGCCAAAAAGCCAAGTAAAAACACAAAAACAGTCTAAGCCAAACACCACATTAACAAGGGATTTCTTATTTTTTATAACTATAAAGAGACCTAGCAACAAAACTAAAACAGATGCAATTAAAGGTGGTATTGAATATAAATTCATAGTTTACCTAATTAGCTCTGAATAAACCTTTTTAAAGTATTTGGCTCTCGCTATGATAGATTCTTTACTGTAAATTTCACTATAAACAGTAAATAAACCATCTTCCAGCTCACCAATAGATATATGTTTCGGTAAATAGTTTGCCTTTAGAAAAGTAAAATCGTTCCACTCAGAAGGTAAAAGTCTTCCTTCTTTTTCTAATCTATCCCTTAATCTTGTCCCTGGCAAGGGGGTAAGTATTGTGATCTGTGTTGCATATAAATTTGTATCATTAATAAAATTTATTAGATTCTTGAAGGTTGAGGGTGTATCACCGTCTAAACCCAACATAAAGGCACCAAAAATACCCATGCCATATGATTGAATTTTCTTTATGGCATCTTTATAATACTTCAACTGTTTAACCTTCCAATTATTTCTGTCTAATGAAGATAGGCTTGTTTCGTTTAGCGTCTCGAATCCTATAAACAAAACTGAACAACCACTCTTCCTAAGCAGTATCAAAAATTTCTCATCTCTTGCTATAGAAACGTCTGTCTGAGCAAACCATTTTATTTTTAACGGAATAAGCTTCTCTACTAGCCTAATAGCATATTTTTTGTCTACAAACATATTGTCGTCTGCAAAACTAATCAATACACCTCGGCCCCAGAGTTTTATTATATGCTTTATCTCTTCTATCACCTGTTCGACATCCTTATGCCTAAACTTTAATCCGTAAACTTTAGATGCTGCGCAAAATTCACAATCAATAGGGCAGCCCCTTGTAGCTTGAACCCATGCTACACTGTAATTTTTTCGATTGAGCAAATCATATCTAGGAAGAGGCAGCTTGGTCATATCGACCAAACGTGACGGTCCATAGAATTGCTCGACTCTACCGCTTGAGAAATCCTTTATAAATTTTGGCCAAAGCTCTTCGCTCTCTCCAATAATCACCGTGTCAGCATGTTGT
>JAHIRR010000223.1 GCA_018818505.1 Candidatus Omnitrophota bacterium
AACATTCTATCTGGCTAACTATGATGAGGGACCGATTGTTGATAATCAGAGAGTTATTGTCTAACAGTGGTTCCATATGGATTCATCTTGATGACATAGAATCGCATTATTGTAAGGTAGTAATGGATGAGATTTTTGGTAGAAAGAATTTTGTAAACACAATTATTTGGCAAAAAAAGCACACAAGAAGTAATGATGCAAGATGGCTTTCTGACAATCATGATTTTATTCTTGTATATGCTAAAGATAAGCAAAATTGGAAAAGAAATTTACTTCCAAGAACAGAGGCGGCAGATAAAGGATACACTAATCTGGATGATGATCCGCGGGGTGTTTGGGCGTCTGGTCCTTGTCATGCAAAGACCCCCAACCTTAAAGATATTTATCCTATAAAAACACCATCAGGAAGAAAGATAATGCCACCTCCTGGAACTAGCTGGAGATTTTCAAAACAAAATTTTCAGAAACTAATTAGGGATAATCGGATTTATTTCGGCCCATCTGGCAATAATGTTCCACGCTATAAAAGATTTCTTTCAGAAGTTAAGAAAGGATTGGTGCCGTTGACTATTTGGTTAAAGGATGAAGTCGGTGATAATCAGGAAGCAAAAAAAGAGGCCAAAACTTTTAACGATAGGGAGATTTTCACAACGCCGAAACCTGAAAGATTAATGCAGAGAATTATAGAGATTTCTACTAATAGAGGTGATTGGGTATTAGATTCTTTTTCTGGTTCGGGCACAACTGGCGCTGTAGCACATAAGATGGGCAGAAAGTGGATTATGGTAGAATTGGGAGAACATGCCGAGACACATTGTTTAAAAAGATTACACAAAGTTGTAAAGGGTATCGATAATGGTGGTATAAGTAAATCAGTTGGATGGAAAGGCGGTGGGGGATTTAAATACTGCGTTTTAGGTGAAAGTCTCTTTAAATTTGATCCTCAACTCAAGTTTCCTTTTATCAACACCACATATACCAATGGCCCATTGATACGCGCAGTATGCAAAATGGACGGCTTTCGCGTTATTTCAACTAATGGCCCGCTGCATGGGCAGGTGAATAAGAGATACGCGCACATAACAGAACAATTTGTCAACCAAATTTATATTGAGCAACTCGAAAAAGAAATCACTACTGACGAGTCCCTTGTTATTTACTGTCTAAAACATGACTCAAAGATTAAGGAGCCTGAGAATATATCAGTAAAGCGTATGCCTATGGCTTTGGCTAAAAGGTTTACAATGGGTTGGTAAAATGGATACGGTAAAACTAATATCTAAAGAATTAAGTTTGCGACGGCCTCAATATCTATCCTTAATGAAGTTAGATACTATTTTATCTAGTGTTAATCTCAAGAATGACGACATAAAAGAAATTGAAGCAAAAATAACAGGAACCTTAAAGTTCGATACAGAATTTGCGTCGTTCTGTTTTGCCCTCGCTACTGGGGTAGGTAAGACTCGTTTGATGGGTGCTACAATTGCATATTTATTAAAAGAAAAGAATTACCGCAATTTCTTTATACTTACCCCTGGCGAAACCATATATACGAAGTTAAAAAATGAATTAAACAAAGGTCATGAGAAATATATCTTTAAAGGACTTTCCGATATTCCTGAATTTAATCTTGTGACAGGAGAGAATTACGAATATTCTAATTTTTCAAATCAATTATTTGATAACGCAAAGTTTAACATCTATATTTTTAATATCCAGAAGATATTCAATGAGAGGACAGATGTGGAGTTCCGATTTCATCGCTATCAAGAAACATTGGGCAGTAGTTTTGCCGATATATTGAAGGCAAAGGGCGATTTGGTTGTTTTGATGGACGAGAGCCATCGCTACAGGGCTGAGAAATCATTAAAGGCAATTCATAATCTCAATCCCATACTTGGCCTGGAATTTACGGCAACTCCGAAAAGCAATAATGTAATATATTCTTATAATTTAGGCGAGGCAATAAAAGATACTAAAAAGGCCATAGAAAAAGTCAGAAAAGGAAAATCAGGGGATGAAGGATATGTTAAGGTTCCTGTTATTATCGCAAGGAAGGACGATGATAGTTATCGCGGAGATGTGGATGTGATTAAGCTAAAAGACGGCATTTTAAGGCATAGGAGAAAGAAGGCGCTTTTGTATGAATATGCTAAAAATAACAATAAATCTTTTATCCCGCCGCTCACTCTTGTTACTACAAGAAACATTGAGCACAGCAAGGAGATAAAGAAAAAGATAGAGTCAAAAGAGTTTTTTGAAGGAGAATATAAGGGTAAAACCTTATTGGTGCATAGTAAAAGCGAGGAAGGGGAAATAAAGCAGTTATTATATCTCGAGAGTTCCTTAAACAAAAATGAAATTGTCATACATGTTAATAAATTAAAAGAAGGATGGGATGTTAAAAATATTTATACGATTATTCCGCTTCGGGCTTCTGTGAGTGAAATACTCACTGAGCAGACAATAGGCAGGGGTTTGCGGCTCCCATTTAGCGAAGTAACAGGCCAGGAGGAAATAGATACATTAGAGATTATTTCTCATGATCGTTATCAAGAGGTGCTGGATCATGCCCAGAGATTCATCGAAGGATTGGAAGTTAAACAAACAGGGCAAATAAAGGAAATAGAGCCGAGACAAATCATTCCGCACGGCATGCCACAGTATTTGATTAAAGTTCCAAAGGTAAAAAGCATTATTAAGTCCAAAGGCGTTATAAAGGATTTTGATATAAAGGTTAACATCGAGGGATTTAAAAATTTAAAGGCAATGCTTATTGGCGCAGATCTTGTAGACAGGAAGGAGAAAGAATTAGAAAAACTAAATTTGGCTATTTCAGAAGACCCTGTATCGTATTTGACAAGGATTATTCTGACAGAATCAGTCGAGTTGAATATTTCAGATAAGGATATTATTCTGAGTTTGGTAAGTAAATATTTAAGGCAGGTGAATAAAAAAGAAAAGACATGGAAAAAGATAACCGCTTATCATACACAGAAAATATTGGATGACATATTAGCTCAAATAAAAGTTAAATTTGATTCCGATACAAGCGTAGAGTATGCAACAGAGAAGGAATTCATTGAGTTTAAAGAATATACTAAGACAGTGGAAAAAGGCAGCCCCGTGAAAGATAAGGACAGGGTTTCAGATGATGAGATATTGGATAGTATAATAGGCGGGTATAAAAGGACAATATTTTCTGAAAATTCATTTGATTCAAAACAGGAGAAATATTTTGCTGATGTTTTAGATAAAGATAAAGAGGTGGAAAGTTGGATTAAGAATCCAAAAGGGCAGTTTACCATACGGGCAAAGGCAGGAAGTTACTCGCCTGATTTTATAGTAAAGACAAAGGATTCTATGTATATTGCGGAAATAAAGGAAAAGAAGGCAATATATAGTAAGGATCCTGATGTTTTTGAGAAGGCAAAAGAGGCGAAGAAATGGTGCGGGACCGTTTCTAAGGCAGAAAAGGCAAAATGGGAATATAAGCTAATCCCGCATGATAGCGTAAATAAAAAAGATAGTTTGAAGGCTAATTTAAGCAGGGCTATTAAGATATAAAGGGCATTGCAGGAGGATAGGCGTTTTTATATGCGAAAACAAGGGTTATTCATCACATTCGAGGGTCCGGAAGGCAGTGGGAAAAGCACGCATTCTAGGCTGCTTTGTGATTTTTTGAAGAAAGAAGGATACAGGGTTTTGTATACTCGAGAACCGGGCGGCACGCTTATCAGTGAGAAGATCCGCAAGGTATTGCTGGATCCCAGAAATAAAGGCATGGATGTAGTATGCGAGATGCTTTTATATATTGCCGCGAGAGCGCAGATCATAAAGGAAAAGATCTTGCCTGCGTTAAAAAGAGGTGAGATAGTAGTCTGCGATAGATTTACAGATGCTACGCTGGTGTATCAAGGATATGCGGGAGGGATTGATTTAAAAATCATAAAGGATATCAATACGATTGCCACAAAGGGAATATCTCCTGAAGTTACTTTTTTATTGGACATAGAGGCGAGAAAAGGACTTTTGCGCTCAGGAAAGAATAAAGACAGGATGGAGAGAAAGCCGCTCCTGTTTCATAAAAAGGTCAGGCAAGGATATTTGACGATCGCCCGCAAAGAACCGCGCAGGATAAGGATGCTCTCGGCAGTAGGAGAGATTTCTGAGACACAGGGGAAGATTAGGGAGTTTATAGTAAAACTATTATAGATTACGTG
>JAHIRR010000224.1 GCA_018818505.1 Candidatus Omnitrophota bacterium
ATATCAACATTATTCACAAAGAAAGAAAAGCTACTGTTACTGCTATGGAATTTACTCAGGCTTTAGGTATGGAATTTATTTTAGCCTTCTGGGGGCATATCGAATGAAATGGTAATCGCTTTTTTGAATTCCGGTAGAGGTAATATAATTGCACTTAAAGGACCTGTAGGTGTATTCAATGAATTTTATTTTGACGCCCATCCAAAAGCGGTAGGAGTATCAAAAGAAGCTCTAAGAGAAGTTGGCATAGAGATTCCAAGCTCTGGCATTATTGATCCATTAGAATGGCCTGAAGATAAAAAATCAAAATTGAAAGAAAAGATATTGGCTCTAAGAGATAGGATCGGTTTGCCGCTATATGAAGTTGAAAAATTAGAGAAAGAAAAATTTAGATCATTGGGTGATAAGAAAAAAGTCAAAATAAATGACGAACTCACCGTCTATGCCAACTGTCATATCTTTGATTTAAGAGTAAAGGATAAAAAAAGCAAGGTATTAGTTATACGCACATATCAAAATTCCCCTGTAATCTTAGATGAAGTTGAAGTTCTCTCTGTTGGTCCAGAAACTATTGAAAAATGGAGAGAAATTATAATGGGGGCTAAAGGAGTTATTGTTGTTGGAGATACAATTTCTTTCGAAGCGGCTCTCTTAAATTCAACTACAGGACAAGAGAAAGTTTTTATTAGAACAGAAAATACCGAAGTTATAAAAAAATTGTCAAATCCAAACATATTTCAACTAAAAGTAATGCCAGCAGATGCAGATTTGAATACTTTAAAAGATTTACAAGGTAATTTATAGGAACATTATTTATTCCGTTATTATTCCTATCAGAAATTTTCCATAGACAAACTTTCCCTTAGATGTAAAAATATATGCATGCACAAAAGACCTCTTGCTGTAATAGCTATCTTTTTCATGATAGGGATTGTTTTGGCGAGGTGCCTGCCTGAGTCGGTTGGATTCACACATGTATTTATAGTTACCCTGCTATTTATTCTAGCTTCGTTTGTAACTGGATGTCATTGCGAGCGTAGCGAAGCAATCTCCGAAGGAGAGATTGCTTCGGCTGCTTCGCAGCCTCGCAATGACAGTGTAGCAAATATATTTTTGCTTTTATCCGTCTCTTCCTTTGCAGCGCTCCTATATATCAACTTCAACATCTATCCAAATAATCATATCAGCCATTTTTTAGGCGAAGAAAAATTAAAGACTAATATAGTCGGGATTATAAAAAGTCCGGCATTAACGAGAAAACCCTATTACGGCAAGATTAACTCGACGTATCTGTTTGAGGCGGAACAGATAGGAGATAGGGGCGTAACCGGCCTGGCGCAGATGAGGATACAGACGGAGAAGGAGTATGGGTATGGGGATAGGTTGCTGGTGAGGGGGACGATAAGGAGGCCAGCGGATGATACTTCTCGACTTCGCTCACTTTGTTCGCTCCGCTCGAAGAATATTGTTCGAGCGAGGCCTCGCCGAAGGCGGGCCGAGTCGAGAACTTTTAACTACCGCGAATATCTCGAACGGCAGAATATCTTCGCTCTTATAAATACGAAAGAACATAGCGTGACTATTTTGTCTCATGATTACAAATCAAATCCTATCCTGAAATATATATACTTTCTCCGCGAGAAGCTCAAAAATCAAGTCATAGACAAAATGCCGCTCGAGACGGGCGCTTTCCTAAGAGCAATTCTACTCGGAGACCGTTCAGAGCTGCCAAAACATATCCAGAACTCCTTCAAAAAATCCGGCACCATGCATATCCTACCGACACAATGCAGGGGAAAATATAACTATACACCTAAAAGCAACCTTACCCTATACAAATCAATTAGTTAAGACAAATAATCCAAGAAGAAATTACACGACTCTATATGTCAGCTTAACCCCAAAACAAGCCCAAAAGCTCAAGGATCTGGATAGAAAGCAGGGAAAATCTGAATCTGAGGCGTTAAGACAGGTGCTTTATGCCTACTTGAAGGATGTAGAGATTAAAGACTTACCATTCGAGCCTTATAGAAAGATCTCGCCTCTTGGCATGAAAGTGTTGCCTAGAACCATAACCATTGAGCAGGATACTAAAATCAGAGAAATTGCAGAGAAAACAGGCAGGAGAATATCAGAGCTGGCCAGAGAAGCGATTGAAGAATTTGTATAAATAAAAGAAATAGTAGGCCTTGACAGGTTTGTCAATATGTGTTACGATATTTTTCGTAACGAGATTTAGCGTAATGACGAAAAGATGGGAGGTTTGCGATGAATCCTTTTAAGTTTGGCAATGTGGTAACCGGAGAATATTTCACTAATCGGGAGAAGGAAATAAAGGAGATAATCTTTGAAATAAAAGCTGGTCAACACATAGTGCTTATGAGTCCGCGACGCTATGGTAAAACGAGCCTTGTGAATGAAGCAATGAAGGCGAGCCAAATGAAATGGTTTAGGATTAATATGGAGTTGATTGCAGATGAAGTGGACTTGGCTAATTACTATGTCAGGGATGCCTTATCATTAAGTAAATTTGAAAAGATAAAATATTATTTAAAAAACCTCAAGATACAACCCTATATTCAAATTCAGCCAGAAAGCAATGAAGTTTCAGTATCTTTTAACGCCGAGAGAAAAAATGTATCTACGCTTCTATCAGACACTCTTCAGCTTCCTGAGATAATTGCCAAAAATATAAAGAAAAGA
>JAHIRR010000225.1 GCA_018818505.1 Candidatus Omnitrophota bacterium
CTCCAAACCTAAGGCTTCTACATCCAGCTTTTTTCATTAATCTCAGAAGCTGACGTGTAATACAATCAACTCTTGTAGGTGCTATCCAAGATATTTTAATGTTTCTATCTATTAATTCCTGGCAAAAGGCCTCGATAAAACTCTTCTTTACTGTAAAGGTATCGGAAACAAAATTTATTTCATTAATCTTGTATTTATTTATAGATTCTTCGATCTCATCTACAACTAATTTTGGATCTCTATATCTTACTTTCTCATCTGAAGGTTGCTTAAAACAAAAAGCGCAGGTAAATGGACACCCTCTTCCGGGACAGACAGTAGTCAATCTCCCTTTAGTTATAAGAGAAAAGTAACGTCTGTACGGTAAAAGGTCTCTTGCCGGCATTGGTAATTCGTCCAGATTATCATGAATATATGGAGGTTTGATTATGAGTTTATCGTATCTATTCTTATAAATAATTCCAGGTACATCATCAAGAGGAAAATTCTTGGTCAAGGCCTCTACAAGTTTAAACATTGGATATTCGCCTTCTCCAAGAATGCCAAAATCAACGGAAGAAAATTTCATCGTTTCCTCTGGCATAGCGTTTATATGAGGGCCTCCCATAACTACCTTTGCCCCTAAATTCTTGGCAATCCTAACAACTGCAAGGTCATCGTGGATAGTAGGTGTCATACTAGTCACTCCAACTATTTTTGGGTTAAGGCTTCTTATCCTTGCTTCAACCTCTTCAGTAGACAATTCTTCTGCTTCAGCATCTATAATATTTACAGATATACCTTTTTGTCTCAAATATGCTGCAATAGAAGCAAGGCCCAATGGCATAACATATCCTACTTCGGCCGCCAGACTCTTCGGAAGCCTAGTGTTTTGTAATGATGTAGGCCTCGCCCTAATAAGTAATACTGTCATATTAAAACTATCTCATAGGAAATAACCTTGATTTTATAAGCCTCATTTTAGCTAAACGATAAGTTAACGCCACCCTAAAACATCCAAAACCATACTTAACGCCGTTCCAAAAACTTATAACAGATGCTTCTGGAAAATAATTTGTGGGGCAGCTAATCTCTCCAATGGAATGATTAGTCCACAAAATCTGAGCTAAGATTTCATTATCAAATATAAAACCGTTTGAATTACGCTCAAAAGGTATGTCTTCTAATAATTCCTTCGAAAAAGCTCTATAGCCCGTATGATATTCTGATAAATGCGCACCTAGAATAAAATTTTCCATTTTAGTCAAACATCTATTAATAAAATATTTCCAAACAGGCATACCACCCTCTAAGGCTCCCCCTCCTAAAACTCTGGATGCCAAAACACAGGGATAAATCCCACTCACAATCATCCCGATCATGGCATGTAAAAGCTGCGGCGTATATTGATAATCTGGGTGAAGCAATACAACAATATCAGCGAACTCATTTAGTGCCAGTTTGTAACAGCTTTTTTGGTTCCATCCATAACCTAAATTCTTTTTATGTGCATGCACAATGGTCTTAACCTTATCAGAACTAAGTTTCCTTGCAATAGAAACTGTCTTATCTTGACTTGCGTCATCAACAATTATTATTACATCAGCAATATTCTGATTGATTACCTCTCTGTATGTTTTAACAATAGTCTTTGCCGCATTGTATGCCGGCATAACAACAATGATCTTCTTATCTTTATACAATTTTAACTCCTTAACAACAAATACATACGTTCAGTTAGCCCGGGGAAGCCTATATAGCAATCCATACCCAGCTACATTACGAGCTATAAGCTCGCCGCTAAACTCCTGTTCTATTATTTTTTTAATTATTTTGTTGTCTGGCCGGAAAAAAACATATCCTATATCAGGGTTTTCCGATATAAGCTTTCTTGCCAGCGGAGGATTTGTTTCCACTTGATAAAATTCTGTGGCGCTCAGATCCGGAGGAATATCTATAAACTTGACAGGTAACTGCAATGCAATATAAGCAAAACGACCATCAAGAAAAAGGGCCTTGTATCTTTTATCAAAGATTGAATCGATAATACGCGATTCGTTCAACACATTGTATGAAGGAGAAAAGATTATGCCCCAAGACCATCTTAGCATATTTGGAAGATAACATATATAAAAAGACATAAATAAAAAAATGAAAGCAAAACAGTTTTTAAGAGTCCTTATAATATTGGCATTGAGTTTTTGCATCAAAAACCCAACAATATAAGCCACAAGTAAAAACGGGAGAGGATAACAGGGAGCAAACCGCTGTGTAGCAAAAATGCTGGATGCTAAAAGCTTGCCTAAAAATAGAAATGCTAAAAGTAAAATAGCCCATGACAATGGATTCCTGCGTTCAGATTTTGAACTTATTAGCAAAGCAAAAAATGGAACCAAACAAATTACAGTCAGCACTATAAGGCCAGGATACGCGATATAAACATATTTTATGTTCTTTAAGAAAAGCTTTATGGTAAAAGGCGAGAGCTTTTCCCAATTCCAATAGGATAATACATTTAAATTCGGCCTAAGGACGTATTTGAGGTAAAACAAAAATTTCTGCCAACCAACTACAAGATAAAACCCAAGCCAGACCAGTATCGCTAGGCCCGCACCTGATAAATAAAACATAATTATCCTTTTTGCTCTATGCAGATCCCTTTCTCTCCATGACCTAAAAGATTCAATGCCCATAAAAGCGGTAAGAAACAAAGGGATGAAAACATTATCCAATTTAGTACATAGGATCAATGCCCCCAATACGCCCATCCAGAAATAGCTCCGTGTACTACGAAATGCATAAATAAAACACCATATTAATATAAGTACTAGCGGTAATGTTAAAGACTCGGCCATCGCTGCTTTGCCAATAATAAGCCGTGGCGTATAAAATGCAAATGCCGCTAATACTACACTGGCTGTAAAAAGACCTCTCGTCCTTCTGATTAAATCAAAAAACAATACATTTCCAAGGATATTAAGAAAAACATATAGAACCCTTAGAGAAAATATCGAACAGCCAAAAATAGAAAAAGATATCAATCCCAATAGGCTCTGTAGTGGAAAAAGGATACCTGTAAGCCTGTCATCTTTTAATGAAGAGGTTCCAAAAAGAACAATATCTTTGGCGTTAAGGTGAAACGCGGCCTCATCATGATTAACTGGCGAAGGCAGATCCTGTGAAGGATGTAAGCAATACGGTATGGCCATTGCCATAAGAAAAACCACAACCAAAACATTTTTAAATAAAGACTGATTCATGATTAATCTATAATGCGATATGAGCGAGATTTTTTAAGGAGCTCGTTGTTGATATAGGCTGCGCCTTTTCCCTGCGCCAGTTCCCTGGCCAAAAAGATACTCATATCAAAACAATGATCTATATTGCTATAACTGCACAGTCCTAACCGGCCTGTGCAGATAATATTTTCTACCTGATTTATTTTTTCAAACAAGGCCTCGATCTTCTTACGATAACTTATCTCACATACTGGGTAAAAATTAGGGACACGAGCTATTCTATGGTCTATAACGTCGTCTGCCGTAAGGATGCTCAACTTTTCCAGCCCCTTGATACATTGCCTGGCAATACCTTCTTCCTTTGCCTTCCATATCGGATCATCTTCATCACATGTAAAATCACAGGAGATCACAGTCTTGTCCTCAGGAAAACCTTTGTCAGAAAATAGTTTTTGTTCTGAGATGCGCGAAAAGAGTATGTCCTTATCCGCGCAAAAGACCCAATGGTCATTCATCACGACTGGCTTATTGACAAGGAGATAACAAACAGTAGAATGCCGCATGCGGATAAAATTTTCCCTACTTATTAAATCCTTATCTTCGGGAAAAAGAAGCCCGGTCAATTCCTTAAGCGGCATGGAAGATATTACCAGGTCGACTTCTTCTTCAGCCCCATCATTAAAGACAATGGATTTTATCCTATTGCCATCGCGAACAAACTTAACTGCCCTTTTACCCAGATGAAGGCCATGCCCCTCTGCCGTGATCTTCTCAGCCACGCATTCACAAATATCGTAAAAACCGCTAAAAGGATAAAGCATGGTATCTGCGTTGGTAAGCTTGGATTCTTTTTTACACCCAAGCATCCTTAAAATGAGATCATAAATACTTTTAGTGGGTATCCTAGTCCTGGCAATATCCGCGCTTAAGGATCTGGGATCGCCCCATACCTTTTCTGCTAAAGGCCTGAAGACCACTTCATAGGCCTTTCTGCCAAATACATTGATGCAATAATCTTCGTAAGATACGGCCTCTTTAAGAAAAGGTGCTTTTAACATAGTCTTTATTATTGAAAAACAAAAAACCACGAGCTCTGAAAGAGAAAAAAGAGATAAAATCTCGCCTAATCTGACTGGATAGTCCAGCATGCGGCCGCGCACAACAATCTTATGGCTCTTTTTTACCTCCTTAAGCCTTTCTTTCCCCAGATCCCTGAATACATCCATGATCCCAGGAAGCACAGAATAAATCTTATGCGCGCCATAGTCGAGCCTTAAGCCATCAAAATCATAACACCCGCACACGCCACCTATCTTATGAGATTTCTCATAAAGGTCTATCTTGGCCTTTGTCAAACTACCTATCTGCCAGGCTGCGCTAAGCCCGCTTGGCCCTGCTCCTAAGACAGCTATTTTCTTCATCGCTTTTTCCTCAAGATCATAAGATATTGACTTGCAAAATATGGGATGAGTATCTTTTTAAATCCCGGTATTATATAAGGTAGTTTTGCGATCTTTGCTAAAAATTTTGAATAAACGCTCAGCCGTTCCACAAGATAATCATACTCCAGCTTTTGAAAATGCGGCCTGTGAACTATCTTTTCAAATCCCAGCTTTTCCATATAGGCCAGAAGCGTCTTTGGTGTAAAATAAAACAGGTGCACAGAAAGCAAAAACCACCATTTCCGCCCAAAGATCCTTGCCAATGGATCATCAATGCGAGGGTAATTTACAATGAGAAGGCCCCCTGGCTTTAAAACCCTCTTTACATCCTTGAGGGTTTTCATGGGATCAGGGACATGCTCCAGGACATCCCACATAGTAATAATGTCAAAACTATCGTCCTTGAATCCCGCGGCCTCAAGCGTTCCTGGGAAAACACTGACTCCATAACGCTCTTTCGCTATCTTGCACATCCACAGAGACGGCTCAACGCCACACGCCTGATATCCTGCATCTTTAGCCACCTTTACAAATATGCCAGAGGCTGCTCCAATATCTAACAGTTTTCCTTTATCAGATAATCGCTTAATGATCTTCAGGCAATTCTTAAAAGTAACGGTCCTGCCCCTTTCCTGTGAAACATATTGCCTGTCTTGGGCAGATGAATACCCATTGATTATCAGCTCACGTCTTGGCCGTGGCGATATATATATAAGTCCACATTGTTTACAACGCACAAGCCTTTCATAAAAGACCTCTGAACTGGATGATGAATATATCCGCATAAAGGCCTCAGCTGTTCCCGGGATCTTTTCCTGAATAGCGTCATACAAGACATCTGCATTCGCGGCATCGTTCCCGCAAAGATTGCAAGGCGTATATTCAAAAAACTCCTTGTTAAAGTTAAACAACGGGGCTCTCCTTTAAAAATGTCTGATAACCACAGCGGATATCAACAAACAGCCTCCCCTGGATCAGAGACTTCCAAAATCTCCTGGCGAGATAGCGCAGTCGCAGATAGAAACGCCTATGAAAAAGCTTATAGTAATGATTAAGGCATTCCCAGCTTAGATTAGGATGCGTGTAGATCTCATGGGCGTTGTGAAAATTATATCTCGACCAATCTTTTGTCTTGATCAAACCTTTTTTTTCAAATTCATCATAAATCCTGGTCCCTGGGAATGGCACAAGTATTGTTGCCTTGGCATAATCAGGGTTTAATCTAATAGCAAAGCGGATTGTCTCTTCCATGGCCTCTACGGTCTCTCCTGGCAAGCCCAGCATAAAAAAACCAGCTATCTCTATGCCTGAGCGCTTGATCATCTCTGCTGCCTTTATTGCCTGCTCGAGCCTGATACCCTTACCAACAGCATCAAGGCCTGCCTGGTTACCGCTCTCAAAACCCACTCCCATCTGGTAACACCCGGCCTGTTTAGCTGTGCCTAAAAACTCCTGATCAACCATGTCCACCCTGATGCCTGTTCTCAGATTCCAGCTCATGTTAATATTTTTTCTTATTATTTCCTCACATACCTCTTTTGCCTTGTCAATATCCGCTGTAAACTGGTCGTCTAAAACATGAAACTCCCTGTATCCGAGTCTCTTCAAAGTAGACAACTCTTCAATGATCCTACCAGCTGATTTAATCCTGAATTTTTTTCCATGCACTGTCTTATTGCAAAACGAACAGCTAAACGGGCAACCCCTGCTCATTTCAATAGGGCCTACAGGGTTATTTCTAGCAATAACCCTTGAACAAACATACCTTTTAGTGTCAAATAGCTCTAATGCAGGAAAAGGAAGCTCATCGATAGGTATAGCATCTGCTTTCTCATAACCTATCCGTCCTTTGCAATAGACGCCTTTTATGCCCTTTGGATCATTCCCGCTGACTATCTCCTTTATAACCCTTTCGCCTTCTCCTTCAACAATAATATCAAAAGAAGATTCTTTAAGGCAATCTAAAGGCAAGGATGACGCATGCGGCCCGCCAAGAATCGTTATGATATTCTTTGATATAGATTTTGCTTTATCGCTTATAGAATTAGCTTCATAAAAAAGAGGCGTTGTTGCGGTAACGCCTACTATGTCAGGCTTAAACTGAGCGATCTCCTGCTGCGTCACCCTCTCTGTATCCTGGCTCTTATAGAGCATAAGATCGACTATCCTGACATTTGTCCCTTCCTCCAGGAGCGAACCAGCGATCATGGCAAGTGACATACTTGCTAATTCTGGAACAACAGCCTTTACGCTTGAGGCGCTATACACCCTCAGAGCACTAGGCGGATTAAACAATAAGACCTTTTTCTTCATAAGATATTACAGCTACTTCCAAAATCTGTATTTTAAAAGTGTTGCTACAGCCTCCAGGCCATCGCGATAGGTTATTTTCTTGCCATCCTCGATTCCCCGAGGATCATAACTAACAGGGACTTCATATATCTTATAGCCTCTCCTTGCTAACTTAGCAGTTATCTCAGGACAAAACTCAAATCTTTCACACTCAAGCGGAATGCTCTTTATGACCTCTTTCTTAAAAACCTTGTAACAGCACGGCTCATCTGTAATATTTATCCCGTACAATAAATTGGTCAAAGACGTGAGAAGCCACCTGCCAAAACGGAATAAGTTAAAAGGCACCTTGTTAAGTCCTTTTTTAAGCCAGCGCGAACCATACACTACCTCTGCCTTATTAGATACAATCGGCTTTATAAGTGCCGGGTAATCCCTGGGGCTATACTCGAGATCGGCGTCCTGAATTATTACTATATCTTTTGTCACGGCCTTAATCGCTGTTCTTATAGCATGGCCTTTTCCATAGTTTTTTTCATGAAACAAGACTTTTATCTCAGGATCATGCATTCCCTCCAGGACCTGGCGCGTACCATCGGTAGAGCCATCATCAACAATAATTATCTCCTTCGAGATCCCTATCTCCTTAACCCTGGATATGATCTCTTCAATACTGTCTCTTTCGTTATATGCTGGAATAATGACTGATATCATTTTTCTATAATATATCTTTTCAAGATGACTATCAATTCTTTTATTTGAGACAAAGACAGGTTTTCAAAAACTAGCCTGAAAAATATCCTTGGCCTCAAATAAAAACTCAGAATAGCTCTCCTTTGCAGCTGCTTTATCCTTGATGTATCTTTTATGTACTGAGTGGTTATGCTCACCTTAGAATAATCGCACGTTGTAATGCTATGATCTTTTTCATCAAGGAGTTTCTCTTTCATGAGATGCCCGCATATCTCCGATCCAATAATAGGCTGGAACAATAAAAAACTAGCCCGCAAAAAAGGCAGTGATATCGAAAGCTTGATCGTCTCTAGAATATCCTCTTCTCTTTCTGTGGGATAGCCCAGGATAAAAAAGCCCTGCGTCCTTAATCCTATCTTGTAGGAAAATTCGACCATATCTTTTAATTTTTCAAAAGAGATCCTTTTTTTTATATCCTTCTGTATCCTTTCTGAGCCGGACTCGACCCCAAAGGCAATGGCATAACAGCCGCCCTCTTTCATCTTCACGAGAAGATCCCTATCAAGTGTGTTCAAATGCACGCCGTTAGGGCACCACCATATGATATCCGCATCTAAGGCCTTTAGCGCCTTACAAAATTCCTCTACCCTGGCCTTATTAAGGGTAAAATTATCATCCCAGAAATCAACCTCTCTTATCCCATATCCTTTGCGCAGATATTCGATCTCTTCAATTATGTTATTAACGCTTCGCGAACGCCACTTGCGTCCGGACACCTTGTGTCCGGCGCAAAATGTACAGTCAAAAGGACATCCACGACTGCTCATAATCGGGGCTGCAGGAAAGTTTTTCATAAAATACATCTTAGGATATTTTTCAAGCTGCATCTTTTTATAATCTGGAAATGCAAGACTATCCAGATCATCAACCAATTCAGGCTCGTTTTGGATAATGTCATTACCACTGCGATAACCTAATCCTGGCGCCTTTAATCTATCAGGCGAGAAAAAATTCTTAAGAAAATACGAGAACCCCCTTTCTGCCTCGCCCTTAAATATATAATCGACAAATGCATTGGATAATACGCCCGCGGGATCAGCTGAGGCATGGGCCCCGCCTATTACTGTTACCACCTTACTCAGGGTATCCTTCGCTATAGAGGAA